>JAVKGX010000011.1 GCA_031432545.1 Armatimonadota bacterium | reverse complement strand
ATCGCCGCCGTCAACGTCGTCTTCCCATGATCTACATGCCCAATCGTCCCAATGTTCACGTGCGGCTTCGTCCGCTCAAACTTCGGCTTGGCCATCCCATCCCTCCGTGTCGGTGGTCCGCAACCATCCTGGAGCCCACGACCGGACTCGAACCGGTGACCTCGTCCTTACCAAGGACGCGCTCTGCCTCCTGAGCTACGTGGGCGACCAACGCAACGGCCCGGCACGTGCCCGCCGGGCCAGAAATCCGTGACGATTATAGCAACGGCCGATCGAGTGTCAAGGAAACCGGCTTCGTGCAAGGCTTTCGGCCTGGCGCAGGAATGCGCCTGCCACCGCTGGAATATGGATCTTAGACGTGAGAGGACACACTCCCACCGGAGGGCTGACCGTGAGCATACTGCTGTGGATCCTCATCGCGCTGCTGGTGTACCTGGTCTTTTTCGCAAGCGGCTAGACGCCCCCGTCTCGGAGGGTGGTGGGCGGGGTGGGACTTGAACCCACAAGGACCCTTTGGCCCAGCGGATTTTAAGTCCGCCGCGTTTGCCGTCTTCGCCACCCGCCCGTCCCCAGCCTACGCATTGCGCCCGCCGCAGGGCAACCCTATAATGGGGCGTGCAGCGGGCGGGAGTAGCTCAGGGGTAGAGCGTCTGCTTGCCATGCAGAAGGTCGCGGGTTCGAATCCCGTCTCCCGCTCCAGCCCCGAGAACCTATCGGCTACCACCCACCAGGCCCTGCTCCCTCCACTTCTGGAAGATCCTGCGCATCTGTCCGGCGGCGGCGTCGAGGGCACGCTCCGGCGTGTCGATGCCCTGTGCCACGCGCGCGAACATCACGTTCAGGATCCAGGTGTTGAAGACCTCGTCGATGGCGGCGCTCGACGGTCCCGGCCATCCGACATTGTGTGCCCATTCGTACGCCGTCTCGATGGTTGCGAGTTTGTCGGGACGGTCTCCCGCCGCCTTGCTGACGGGGTCGTCCCGGAGGTAGGCGAGCCGTTTGGCGCGCGAAATGGAGTTCTGGAACGTCGGGTAGTCGTACGCCTGGCTGGCCTGGAACTTGCCGGGCGGCCATCCCTCCCGCGCCGCAACGTCAGGGTCGAAGCTCAGGATCAGGTCGATGAGGAACTTCTTGGCCGCTTCCCGGACCGGCCGCGGGCGGTTCCGCCACAGCGTGTACACACCCATGACGTGCTCCAGACCTCTGGCTCCGGCTGGCCCCGCCGGAGCCCGCTCGGTGATCAACGTGTCCCGCGCGAGCAGGACGGCCCGGGACTCGTTCGGGTTCTCGCCGCGGCGGATGGCCTGTGCGGCCATGGACTGGGCGGTCCGGGTGATCGAGATCGCGTTCATCGCGATCGACACACGCCCGGCCAGGAACTCCTCGTTGTTGGACGCCGCGGTCCACGCAAACACGCCGGGGAACATCGTCTCATCGTACAGCGCCTTGACGAACCGCAGCGCGTCGAGCGTCCGCTGGCGGAACGGCGGCCTGTCGAGGACGACGTTGCCGCCCTCGTCCTGCTCGGACGTGCCCCACGAGTACATCAGCGCGCGCAGGAACATCCCCGTGTCGATCTCCTGCGACAGCCCCAGGCCGACGGGATGACCCATCCGCTTGAGCTCCCTTCCGGCCCATCGGACGTGGTCCCAAGTCACCGGGCCTGCTGCCGGCACACGGCGATCGCCCGTCACGCGGGCCGCCGCCTGGCGCCATAGCCATCCGCGGTAGTGCATCGGATCCGGCACGAAGTTGTCCGACACGCCGAAGTAGCGGCGCGTCACCGGGTTGAAGGTGCTCTTTTCGGCGAGCTCGATGTAGGGACCGACCCTGCGCTTGAGCTCCTCGATCACCTCGCGGTGTGCGTCGGCGTCCACTTGGCGCTCCAGCGTGGCCGGCGGCGTGAGGTGCTGGATGAGGTCGTGGCCGGGATCCGCGCCCGCCGCCACCCGCGCGGCCTCCCCCGCGGCGATCGCCGGGATCTCCGCGAGCCCGACGTGTTCCACCACGACCCGCACGCCGTTCCTCTGGCCCCATCGGGGTGCGAAGACGTTGTCGAACCACTCGTCGTACGGGGGAACGAAATGCCGCCACTGGAGGATCCGCAGCGTTGGCTGCTGGGCAAAGCTCTTCGAGGTGAACACGAACGGGCCGACGCTGGCCGCGGCCAGCCCCGCGCCCGCGAGCCGAAGGAACTCACGCCGGGTCATCCGGCGCCAGCGACCGTCTGCGACCTGCACCCACCGCGTTTCCTCCCGATCGTCCTCCATGCCCGCACCCCCTTTAGCGAATTGCGCCCGCGGTCGTGAATCCCGAGACGAATTTGTCCAGCACGAAGTAGTACAGGACCGCCACCGGCACGCTGGCCAGAAAGGCCGACGCCATCAGCGGCCCCCAATCGAAGATGTCCCCACGGACCATGTCCGCCGGGACGCCGACGCTGACCGTCTTCTGCGCCGTGTTCGTAACGAACGTCAGCGCGTACACGAACTCCTGCGCGGAGATCGTGAAGCTGAAGATCACCACCGCGACGATCCCGGGCACTGCCAGCGGCAGGGTGATCCGTAGGAACGACCCCAGTCGACCGTAGCCGTCCACCAGCGCCTGTTCTTCCAGCTCGCGCGGAATGGACTTGAAGAAACCCATGAGCAACCAGGTGGAGAATGGCACGGTGATCGTTGGGTAGACGACGATGAGCGACCACACCGTATTGTGGATGCCCAGGTCACTGACTACGCGCGCCAGCGGGATGAACAGCAGCGTCGGGGGCACCAAGTAAACGAGGAACATCGCGATCCCCAGCCGCGTGCCGTGTGCGCCGAGGAACCGGGACAGGCTGTACCCGGCGGGCAGGGCCAGCAGCAGGGTGATCACCACGACGGCGACCCCGATGATCGCGGTGTTGGTGATCCAGTTCGCGTACATCGTCTTCGTGAAGACGTAGTGCAGGTGCTCGAGCGTGGGGGGTTCGTTGAACCAGAACGGGTTGTTCGCCGGGTTGTACAGATCCGAGTTGCGCTTGAACGCCGTGATGAGCATCCACGCGAACGGGAACGCCGCGAAGACCGAGAAGAGCCCGAGGATCGCCGTCCGCCCCACCGACCGCGCCCGCCGCCGCCAACGACGGAACATCAGGTCACCTCCGCGCTGCGGGCGATCCGGAGGACCAGGATCGCGACGATGAACAGGACCGGGAACAGGAACAGGGAAATCGCCGCCCCGACGCTGAGGTTGCCGCCCACGATCCCTTTGAAGAACGCGAGGCTCGACAGCACCTGGGTGGTGTCGAACGGGCCGCCGCGTGTGAGGACGTACACGACCGCCATGTCGGTGAAGGTGAAGATCGTGCCGAACAGCACGACGACGCTGGTGATCGGCAGCAGCAGAGGCAATTCCACCTGGAACAATCGGCGCCAGAATCCGGCGCCGTCCACCTCGGCCTGGTCGAGCAGGTCCCTGGGCAGCGAGGTCAGGCCCGCGAGAAGCACGACGGTGGCGAACGGCAACAACCGCCAGACGTGCACCGTGACGACCGACAGCATCGCGAGGTTGGGCTTGCCCAGCCAGAACATGTTCGTGTCGTGGGGCAGCAGGCTCAGCTGCCACAGGACCCAGTCGATGACGCTGAACCGTGCGTGCAGGATCCACAGCCAACCGATCGTAGCGAGCGAGACGGGTGCGACCCATGGGAGGAGGATCAGGAACAGGACCAGCCCCTTGCCGCGGAAGCTCGCGTTGAGGGCCCGCGCCAGGACATTGGCGAGCACGACGGTTGCCAACTGGGCGGAGATCGTGAAGACGAACGTGTTCCTGACGGCGTTTTGGAACACCGGCGTCTCGACGACCTCGACGAAGTTCCTCAACCCGATGAAAGACCCGTAGGGATTCCCTGTCGTGGCGTCGCTCATGCTGAGGTAGAGGGCATACAGGAAGGGCAGTCCAACGAGGAGGGCGACGTACAGGAAGGCTGGCAGGATCAGCGCCGGCCCTAGGACCCGCTCCCGCCGCGCCCAGCGCCCGCCTCGGGCCAGTGCATCGGCCACGGAGCGCACCCCGACCGCCGCCGATCTCATGCGACGGCCTCCCCGCGGGCTGTCCGGTCGAGCGGAGGCGACACCGGATCCGTCACCGTACGCCTTGGGCCGCTGCAGCAGGAGTGCAGCACGAATTATACTACATCGACCTTGCGGGTCGACCCGGCGAGTCCGTGGCAGGTGGCAACAGACGATGTTACAATGCAGTTGCCCGAGGCGACGTAGCCAAGCGGCAAGGCAGGGGTCTGCAAAACCCCCACCCCCGGTTCGAATCCGGGCGTCGCCTCCAGGGTTCGATCAGCCGGCGGTCCAGGGCCGACGGGGCGGATCGTTCGTGTCGGGCTCCTGGCCTCCGCCCGCCGCCCGCGCTTCCCCTCGGAACAGCAGCCACAGGAAGAACGGCACGCCCAGCAGCGCCGTCACCGCCCCCACGGGGATCTCGATGGGCGGAGCGACCGTGCGCGCGGCGAGGTCGGCCAGCACCACCAGCGATCCCCCGCACAGCGCCGACGCCGGAAGCAAGACTCTGTGGTCCGGGCCGGTCAGGCGCCGCACCAGGTGCGGCACGATCAGACCCACGAAACCGATCAGGCCGGCGACGGCCGCGGAGGCCGCGGTCATCAGGGTCGCCGCGGCGATCAGCACCCCCCGCGTCCGCGAGACGTGCACACCCATCGACCGCGCTTCATCCTCCGAAAGCAAGAGCAGGTCGAGTTCCCGCGTGCGCAGCTGGGCCAGCACGTACCCGAAGACGACGAACGGCGTGGCGATCCCCACGTGACGCCATCCGCGGCCACCGAACCCGCCCATCAGCCACGCGAGCGATTGCTGCAGCGATCCGGATGCCAGGATCAGCACGACCGACAGCAGTGCGGCGAAGAACGCGCCGACGGCTAGGCCGGCCAGCAGCAGGTGTTCCATGCGCACCACCCCCCGGCGCCGTGCGATCTGGAACACCAACCCCACGGTGCACAGCGCGCTCGCGAACGCGGCGATCGGCACCGTGAGCCCTCCCGCTCCGAGGGCAATGGCGACCACCGCGCCCAGGGCGGCGCCCGCGGAAACACCGATCACGTACGGATCGGCCAGCGCGTTGCGGAACAATCCCTGGTAGGTCACGCCCGACGCCGCCAATCCCCCGCCGACGAGGGCCGCCAGCAGCACGCGCGGCGCGCGCAGGTCCGCGACGATCGTCCGCAACTCCGGCGGGACGGACGCCGGGTCCAGCAGGGCCCGGACCGTCAATGGCAGCGGCACCGAGACCGAGCCGACCGCCACGCCGGCTCCCACACTGATGGCGAGCAGCACCGCGCTGCCTAGGAGAACGGTCGCGCGCGACGGCTCCGGAAGCATTCAGTGCGAGGAAGGTCTCAACTGTGACCAACCAGGGAGAAGAACTCCGCGCGCGTGCGCGCATCGTCGCGAAACACTCCGCGCGTCGCGGAGGTGACGACCTTGCTGCCGGGCTTGCGGATGCCGCGTGCAGTCATGCACAGATGCTCCGCTTCGATCACGACGCCGGCACCGAGGGCACCCAAGCCTTCCACGCACAGGAAGTCGGCGATCTGCGACGTCAGCCGCTCCTGGACCTGCGGTCGGCGCGCCAGGATCTCGACCAGACGGGCGATCTTGCTGACACCCAGGATCCGGCCCCGCGGGATGTAGCCGACGTGCGCCACGCCGTGAAACGGCATGAGGTGATGCTCGCACATGCTGTAGAAGGGGATGTCCCTGACGACCACCATCTCGTGGTGATCCTCGTCGTCGAACCCGACCTCCAGCAGCTCGCGGGGGTCGTGGTGCAGCCCGGCGAACAGTTCCTCGTACATCTCGGCGATCCGCCGCGGCGTCTGGGCCAGGCCCTCGCGCTGTGCGTCCTCGCCGATCGCCTCCAGGATCTCCCGCACCGCCGCCTCGATGCGGGCACGGTCGAGACGTGCGGGACTCAGATCGTCGTTCCTCGTCGCGGCCTTCACGTCCATCCGTCGCCTCCTACATCGGCACGTTCTGCTGCGTGCGTTCTGAGTACGGCCTCCACGATCCGGGCGACCCGCACGACGGCGCGCACGTCATGCGCCCGGACGACGCGCGCCCCGCGCTCGATGGCCAGCGCGACGGCCGCGAGGGTGGCTTCCAGAAGCTGTTCGGCCGGCAATCCGAGTAGGTCGCGGAGGTAGTTCTTGCGGGATGTCGCCAGGTAGATAGGGTAGCCGAGGCCGGCGACCTCCGCCAGGCGGCGCAAGAGTTCGGCATCCTGGGCGGGTGTCTTGTCGAAGCTGAACCCGGGGTCGATCAGGATCCGGTCGGGCCCCACGCCGATCGCCCGCGCGGACTCCGCTTTCTCCCGCAAGAAGGCGCAAACCTCCGCCACGACGTCGCCCTCGACAGTGGGGGCCGGGACTTTGTGGGGGCCGCGGCGGTGCATGATGACCAACCCGGCGCCCGCGGACGCCGCGGCCTCCGCCACCTCGGGCCGCCGCAACCCGCTGACGTCGTTGATGCAGACCGCACCGGCCGCCACCGCCTCGCACGCCACAACCGGTTTGACGGTCTCCACCACGACCGGAAGCCCCACTTCGGCGACGATCCTCTCGACGAGTGGCACGACCCGGCGGAGTTCTTCGCTCTCATCGACCGGGGGTCCGGGCCGGGCCGACTCGCCGCCGACCTCGATCAGGTCGGCGCCCTCCGATGCGATCTCGTACGCTCTCGCCACAGCCGCTGCGGGGCTGGGGTGGCGCGCCGCGGCGTAGAAGGAGTCGTCGGTGACATTGAGGATCCCGACGACGTGCACACGGGACAGATCCAGGGCACGATCGCGCAGACGCAGAACCGAAGGCCCGGGCCACTCCACGAATTCCCATTGTACGGCAGCGGCCGGGCGGCCGCTCACCGTCCGTGATCCTCGCCCCCGACCCGACGCCGCTGCGGCCCATCGTCTCGGTCCGCATCTAGGCCTTTTGCGATCGCGTCAGTGATGCCCCAGCGTGCCGCCGACGCGGACGCGGCGGTCGGCGGCCCGAAACGCCACCCACCCGAGCCCGGCGGTCAGCAGCGCCAGAGCGCACAGGAGCACCAACTCCGTCCAGAACGGAAGCAGGGGCGTCGTCCCCAGCAGCGCGTGACGGATCCCGTCGAACGCGTAGGTGGTGGGCATCGCCAGTGCGAGCCACAGCAGCGGTGCGGGGAACGATGCCACCGGGACGCGGTCCCCGGACAGGAAGTTCATCCCGTAACTGACCATGTCGATCAGGTTGTTGGGGTTCTTGGCCACCAGGACGAGGGCGGCGACGGCGAGTCCCAACCCGTACAGGGCAACCAGGCCAGGCAGCAGGACCCATACCGCGCGCACAGCGTCGGGTGCGAAGCGCACGCCCAGCAGCCAGGATGCCGCGAGCACGACGCCTGCCTGCACAGCGGTGACGACCAGCATGTGCACCGACCGCCCCACCAACACGGCCCACCGCGGCGCCGGTGCCAGCCACACCGCTTCCAATGTCCCCGTCGTCATCTCCTCGTACAGGCTGAACCCAACGCCCCAGTAGGCCGCGTAGACGAACCCCGCGGCGATCCAACCCACGACCAAGAACGCTGCGTAGTCGTCGGTGCCTGCGTAGGCGGCCAGCCCCGGGAGGCTGCCGTCGACCATGAACGCCCGTCCGAGGAAGTACAGCGGCGGTAGCCAGGCGACGAAGTTGAACAGCTGCATCACCGCGTTGAACGGATAGCGGAAGTACGCACGCAGCGAGCGCACCGCCGTCGCCACGACCGCGCGCCATGCCATCAGAACACCCCCGTGGTACCCAAGGTCTTGACGCGCCGGTCGCACCATGCGAGGGCCCGTTGCCCCAGCACCACCAAGACCGCGCCGAAAGCCAGCAGCACCCCAACCGTCGGCAGCAGTTCGGGCAGCGCGGCCCCGTGAAGCCCGGCCAGCCGCACTCCTTCCACCATGTGCGTCATTGGCAGCCACCACGCGAAGGCCTGCATCTGCTGGGGGAGCATGGACAGCGGGTAAGTGATCCCCGCGCAGATCGTGAACACGCCACGGACGAAGAACACCGCGGCCTGCGCCTCCTTCGCCCACAGCACCAACGATGCGAACAACACGCCGAAGCCGTACAGCGCCGGCATGGACGCCGCCAGGACGACGGCGACCCCAAGGGCGTTGCCGCGCCACGAAGCGCCCAGCAACAGGTCGAACTGCAAGAACGTCACCGCGAATCCGACGAGCGATCCCGCGGACGACGCGACCGCCCAGCCCAGCATGACCAGCGATATGGGGGCGGGTGTCGCCCAGACCGCTTCCAGCGTGCCGCGCCACTGTTCCTGCCGCAGCGACATCCCCAGGACCCACAGTGACCAGTTGAGGATCATCCAGGTGGCGGTTCCCAGCGCGAGGAAAGTCGCGTAGTCCGCCGTGCCCGCCGAGGAGAGGAAGCCGGCGGCCGCGCCCTCGGGGCCGGCCAATGCGCGCGCAGTGAACACCAGACCGAAACCGAACAGCACCGGCCACAAGAAGAACGCCGCCACGAACAGCGGGTAGCGCAGCCACATCCGCCACTCGCGCAGCGCCGTGGCGCCGACCACACGCAGCGCGCTCACGCGACCTCCTCCCGCAGGGTCCGTCCTGTCAGCGCCAGGAACACGTCCTCCAGCGTGGGCTCTGCGACCCGCACGTGCTGCAGACGGGCACCGTCGGCGCTGACCGCACCCACCGCGGAGGCGAGCACGGCCCGGGGGTGGGCGGCGAGCACCCGGTACCGCACGACGCCTTCGGCACCCTGGTCGTGTGCGACCTGCTCGACCCCCGGGATCGCCCGCAGGGCCCGCGCGGCCGATCCGTCCCCGCCCACCGCCTCCAGTTCGATCGCCTTCGTGCCACTCAGGCCGCGCTTGAGGTTGACGGGGGTGTCCAACGCGATGATCCTCCCGCGGTCGATGATGCCGACGCGCTGGCAGAGCTGGTCAGCTTCTTCCATGTAGTGCGTGGTCAGCAGGACGGTCTTGCCAGCCCGGTGCAGTTCCCGCAGCAGATCGCGCAGGTTCCGTGCGGCCTGCGGATCGAGGCCGATGGTCGGTTCGTCCAGGACCAGCAGGGGCGGATCCGGCAGCAGGGCGCGGGCCAGGATGAGGCGCTGGCGCATCCCGTGGGAGTAGCGCTCCACGAGTTCGTCGGCCCGGTCCGCCAGATCCACACGACTCAGCACCTCCTCGATGCGGCCGCGGGTCTGTCGCGGCGGGACGCCGTACAGGGCCGCGAAGTACTCGAGGTTCTCGCGCCCGCTCAGCTTCCAGTACACCGACCGCTCGCCGGTGAGGACGGCCCCCAAGCGGGCGCGCACGTCGGCGGGCCGGCGCACTGCGTCGTAGCCGAGCACGCGCACGGTGCCGGACGTCGGCTCCAGCAGCGTGCAGATCATCCGCACGATGGTGGTCTTGCCGGCGCCGTTGGGGCCCAGCAGGCCGAAGAACTCGCCCTGCGGGACGTGCAGCGTCACGCCGTCCACGGCGGTGAGGGTCTGGGGTCCGCCCCCGCGGAAGGGCCACACGCCCTGCCGGCGTTTCGGGTACTCCTTGCGCACGTCGTGCAGTTCGATCGCGTTGATCATCTACACTCCTGCAGCCGACCCAGGCGTAGCCGTCGAGCCTTGACGCCGAGCTGGATTGGTCGTGGGACGGCGCGGCCTGCTATTCGACGGTAACCTGGATACGGTCGCCCCGGTGGTCGGTGACATCGACGATCGCGCCCTGGGCTCCGCTGTCGCGGACCTCGGTGACCAGCCGCGCGAGGTCAACCTCTCCTTCCTGCGTGGTGACGCGCAGCCCCTTGGGCAAAAACCGCAGGATCATGTCCGCGACCGCCAGAGGGAGCGCGACGTTCATGTCGTCCCCGCGGTGACTCGTGATGCGGACCCGCAAGACGCGGCTGCGGCCCGCCGACGCCCGCTGGAGGTCGGCCTCCAGCGCCCGCAGCAGCCTGTCGGCTTCTTCGACCGACAACCTGCCCTCGCGCACCATCTGCAGGATCCGCGACCGCTCTTCCATCAGGTCGCCTCGCGGACGGAGATGTCGCCAGCTAGGGCGTGGATCGACACCGTGGCCTGGCCCGATCCGACGACGCCCTCCACCGCGGCCCGGGACCGCTGGACGATCTGTGCGGGGATCGACCAGTCCACCTGACCGCTTCGGGTCTGGGCGCTGACCCTCGCGTCGACGCCCGGAGCGATCAGTAGGTCGACGTCTCCCGACACCGTCTCCAGCGCTACTTCCGCATCGGAGGGCAGTGCGACGATGCGCACCTCCACGTCCCCGGACATCGCCTTCGCCCGGGTCGATCGGGATCCGCGCACGCCCAGCTTGAGGTCGCCGCTGTAGACGAGCGCCTCCACGTCGCCCGAGCACTCCCCTACCTCCGCGTCCCCGCTCATCACCTTCAGCTGGGCGTGGCCCACGACGTGGCCGGCCGCCAGGTCTCCGTGCAACACCTGCGCGACCAGCTCCCCGCCGACCCGTCCGATCCGCGCGTCGCCGCTGGCCACGTACAGGTCGACACGGCCGGCGACCTCCTCGGCACCGAAGTCTCCGCTGAGGACCCGCAGCACACACGCGGCCGCTTTCCGGATCTGCACGTCCCCGCTGTTGACGGATCCGCGGATGGCTCCGCGGTGGGAGCCGATCTCGAGGTCTCCGCTCTTGATCTCGACCTCGAGGTCGGCCGCTAGACCGTCCGCCCGCACGTCGCCGCTGTCGACGTCGACTGCGACGGGCGCCCCGTCGGGGACGCGCACGACGAGGTCCACCCGAAACCGAACTCCGGGGTCGGCGCCGACCTCGACGACGGCGTCGCCGTCTTGCGGTCGGAGCCTGACCTCGATACGGTCGAGCAGAGACCGGGCGGTCTGCTCGTCCCGGAACCACGCCTGCCTGCGGGCCTGCACGTGCACCTGTGTGTCGGGGGAGCGCTCGATGCGCACGTCTCCGCGCGGGTTGCGCACCCGCAGGCGTCCGCCGGGGCCGAGCGGATGCGACAGGCCAACCTCGTCGGCGGCCGACGCCAACCCGAACAGGCCCTGTACCAGTGCGGATGCCGAAACCACGCCCCCGCCCTTGATCTCCTCCTTCAGCCGCCTCAGCGCCTCGCCCACCGAGGGGCCGATGTCCGCCACAGCCTCGCGCACCGCCTCGGCGACCTCACGCCCCAACGACGCCCAGCTCGGGCCGACCCGCCCCTCCCAGCCGCGACCCGGCCCCGGGCCACGCCGGGCGCCGGACGCCTCCGTGGCCTGATCCTGGTGCGCCCGCCGTTGCCCCTCCTCGGTGCTGTCCCCGGCCGGTGCCGCGCCCAGCCCCTCCTCGCCCAGCGCCTCCAGCAAGGCCTCCGCCTCTTCGACCGAGACCTTGCCGTCGCGCAGCATTTTGAGCACCATCAGGCGTTCGTCACTCATCGCGCCCTCCCACGACGGAGACCATCTCCATCATCGCCGTCGCTGCAGCAGCCGGATCGCTTCGTCGGCACCGATCTTGCCCGCCTGCAACTGGTCGAGGATCTCCCGGCGTCTTTGTGCGTGTTCCACGTCTCGGGCGGGCTCGACCGCGTAGCCCATCGCCTGCAGCACGGCGTCCAGCCGGCTACGGACCGTGGGATACGAGACTCCCAGTTCGCGCTCCATCTCCTTGATGTTGCCACGCACGCGCAGGAAGGTCTCGACGAACCGCAACTGCTCGTCGTCCAGCCGAGCCAGCTTGGTCAGCGCGAAGCGGCCCTCGACCGCGGTGTGACACCGCCCGCACTCGAGGCGGACGACCTCCAGATCGTCACCGCAGACCGGACACCTCCCGATCAGGCGATTGATCACCGCATCCTCCGCCCGCGACGTGGACCGTACAGCCGCGTTTGTACGTATTCAAGCCAATGGTTTGATATCTGTCAAGGAAGACTTTGCATATATCAAAGACACTACTATACAATGCCGATCACGAGGACTTGACACGGTCGTATGTTCGCATATCGGGTGGCTTGCGGTGCCCCATGCGGAGCCGTTCGTGGACACTGTTGACGATCGCAATACCCAGCAGGATCAATCCCAGGCCGCCGGCGACCTGACCGGTTACGGGTTCGGCGAGGACCAGCCACCCCCACAGGACCGCGGTCGCCGGGTTGATGTAGGTGACGAGCGTGACCTGCGTGACACCGACGTTCTTGACGAGGTGGAAGTACAGCAGGTAGGCGATCGCGGTGCCGCCCAGCGAGAGGGCGAGCAGCGAGGCCAACGGCGCGGGCGATACCCGCGCCGGCAGGCCGCTGGCGACCGCGAAGGGGATCAGGAACACCGTGGCGCCCACCAGGGAACCCACGGCCAGCACCGCGACGTCGAGATGTCTCAGTTTCCGGCGCGCGTACAGGATCCCGGCCGCGTACAACCCGGAGGCGATCACAACCGCCAGACTGCCGACTAGGTCGGCTCGGGCGACCGCGCCCAGATCTCCGCCGAGCAGCACGACCACCCCGACGAATCCCAGTGTGACGCCGATCACACGCGGCCAGGTGAGCGGCTCTTCGCCGACCAGCTGTGTGAGGATCACCGACCACAGTGGGGTCGTCGCGTTGAGAATCGAGGCCGCAGCACTCGTGATGTGGAGTTCGGCCCAGGAGATCAGCGTGATCGGGACCGCGGCGTTGATCGTGCCCAGCAGGACGAGCCGCCCCCACGTGTGCGGATCGGACGGCAACCTCCCGCCCCGCAGGTAGACGACCGGCAGCAGGACCACCGCGGCCAGCCCCAGGCGCAGGGCGACCAGGGTTGCGGGCGCGAACTCGCGCACCGCGATCTTGATGAACAAGTACGACGTGCCCCAGATCAGCCCGAGGGCGACGAGGACGACCCAGTCCCTAAAGCGCAACGGAACCTCCCGCGCCGCGGCGCATCCGATCTGGGACCGCCGACCGGCGTCGTCAGATCGGCCTCTCGAAGTACAGGTGCACGCGCTCGGTGACGAAGCCAAGCCGGCGCAACAGCGCAAAGGCGGGCACGTCCAGCCCCCAGTGGTTGACCCGAGCGGCCCCCCGGCCCTGCAGGAAGTTCACGACGGGACAGGCCAGCGCCGAGCCGATGCCCTTGCGCCGGTGCGCTTCGCGGACCGCGACCCACAGATCTGCGATCCCGTCGCGCTGGGCGCCGTGGGCGTAGCCGACGGTGAACCCCGCCCGCTCGCAGACCACCGTGCGGGTGTGCGGCCGCTTCATCCAGCGCGCGATCTCCTCGGGCCGGACCCGCTCGCCGTAGCACTCGTGGTGGATGCGGGCGATCTCGCGGTCGTCGCCGGCAACCGCCCGACGCAGAGCGTAACCGTCCGGGACCTCGTATGCGAGCTTCCCCGTCACGGTGCGTGCCACCGTCCGCAGCGCGTTGACGAACGTCAGCTCATGCCGACGCACCAGTGCCAGCCCCAGGGGGTTGGCTTCGTGGGTGCGCAACAGGACGCTGTCCTGCCGCGCGGACCGAAAGGCGTCGACGACGAACTGCCAGATCCGCCGCAGCAGAACCTCGTCGGTCGGATCCAGCGGACCCGTGCGGACCGTCGTCCCCGCGGTGTCACCCAGCACTTCCTCGACGAGCATGCGCCGTCGGTCCCGTCCGAAGACGATCATGCCCACCGGACGCCGGTTGATCTCCAGGACGTGGACGTCCTTTTCGGACTGCACCCACCAGAAGTCCTTGGGCCCGACGGGCCCGTACCGATCGAAACACGCGGAGTACCCGTCGCCGTAGATGCGCTCGTAGAGGGCCACGAGCACGTCCACGTCGTCTGCGGTCGCGGGTCGGATCGCAACGAGCATGGGAAGCAGGCCCTCCGTCGGTCGAAACGGATTTCGATGGGGCCGCGCGGGGTTGCGATCGATCAGCGCGTCCGCCGCTGCGGATCCGTCGGCGGCCGCGCCGCCGCGCCCCACAGGCGCTCCAGGCGGTAGAACTTGCGCTCCTCGGGGCCGAAGACGTGTACGACGACGTCCCCGAAGTCCAGCAGCAGCCAGCGCCCTCGCTCGGTCCCCTCCCGGCGCAGCAGCCGCGCGCCGGATGCCGCCAGCGCTTCCTCGACGCCGTCGGCGATCGCCCGGATCTGGATGTTCGTCTGCCCGGTGGCGATCACGAAGTAGTCGGTGATCAGCGTCTGCTCCCGCAGGTCCAGGACCACGACGTCCTCGGCCCTGCGGTCCTCGGCCGCCCGGGCGGCGATGCGCGCCCTGTCACCTGGCGTCAACGGCACCTCCGGAATCGAACATCCGAGCGCGGCGGGCCAGCCGACCGGTCAGGTCACGTTCTCCTCCTGGCGGTACAGGGCGTGCTTGGCGATGTACTGCTCGACGGCGTCCGGCACCAGGTACTTGATCGGCTTGCCGTTGCGGACGCGCCACCGGATCTCGGTAGACGAAATCGCCAAAGCCGGGATCTCCAGAAGGTGGATGCGGTCGCGGTACTCGCGCGCGATCTCGCTGTTGTGCCACTCGTCGTGGTCGATCGCATACCCGGGACGCGAGGCGCCGATGAACCGGCACATCTGCAGGAGGCGCTCGGTGTCGCGCCACTCACCGCGCAGGATCTGGTGGATTGCGTCGGCGCCGGTGATGTAGAAGAGTTCGACGCCGGCGTAACGGCTGCAGAAAGTGCGGATCGTGTCCACTGCGTAGCTGGGACCGGGTCGTTCGATCTCCTCGCGCGACACGTCGAAGTACCGGTTCGCTGCGGTGGCCAGCACCGTCATCAGGTAGCGGTGTTCGGGATCGCTTACCTCTGCGGGGTCCTTATGGGGCGGATGCCGATTCGGTACGAAGATGACGCGTTCCAGCGAGAGGTGCGCGCGGGCTTCTTCGGCGGTCACCAGGTGCCCCAGGTGGATGGGGTCGAACGTGCCGCCCATGATGCCGTACCGGGCCATTCACACTCCAGCGGTCGGGAATCGTCCTCGAACCTATTCGACCAGCGCGGAAGCCCTCCTCCGCCCGCTGTCCCCGGCGTCCCCGGAACCCTGCAGGGTCCGCCACACCGCCCGCACGAGTGCCGCGACTCCCTCGCCCGTCGCCGCCGAGATCGGGACGACTTCGACCCCCTGCGCCTCGAGCGTTCGCCGGATCGCACCGATCCGCGCCCGCGCTTCGGGCAGGTCGACCTTGTTGGCGGCGACCAGGTGGGGGAGATCGGCCAGGCGCCGATCATAGGCCGCGAGCTCCACGCGGACCGTGGCGTAGTCCGCGACCGGATCCGCGGAGGCCGCGTCGAGGACGACTACCAACGCTCGCGTGCGGGTGACGTGCCGCAGGAACCGGTGGCCCAGCCCGGCACCCCGGTGCGCCCCCTCGATCAGGCCCGGGATGTCCGCTGCGACGAACGACGCGCCCTCGTCGACGCGGACCAGGCCCAGATGCGGGTGCAGCGTCGTGAAGGGATAATCGGCAATCTTCGGCCGTGCTGCGGAGATGCGCGACAGCAGGGTGGATTTGCCGGCGTTGGGCAGGCCTACGAGTCCGACGTCGGCCAGCACGCGGAGTTCGAGCGTCAACTCGCGTTCCTCGCCCTTGCCTCCGGGCTCCGCGTACCTGGGCGATCGGCGCGTGGGGGTCGCAAACCGGGCGTTGCCCCGCCCGCCCCGCCCTCCCCGGGCGACGACAACAGTCTGGCCGTGCTCGGTCAGGTCGGCGATCAGCTCACCGGTGGCGGCGTCCCGCACGACGGTGCCTACCGGGACCGGTACCACCAGGTCGGGCGCGGACCGCCCGGCGCGGTTGGCACCCTGGCCGTGCCCGCCCCGCTGCGCCCGTAGGTGCCGCCGGTATCGGAAGTCGGTGAGGGTGTGCAGCCCCTCGTCGGCGCGCAATACGACGTTGCCACCGGCGCCGCCGTCGCCGCCGTCCGGCCCTCCCTTGGGCACGAACTTCTCGCGGCGAAAGCTAACGCACCCGCGCCCACCATCGCCGGCCTTGACGTGGATCCTCGCGAAGTCGATGAACATGGGGCCTGGCGCCGCCGGTTTGGGGATGTCACCGGCGGTCCGGAGCGGGCAGGACGACCCGGATGGCCGACGACCGGCGGTCGTTCGGCGACTATCCGCCGCCCGCCGGGTACACGCTCACCTGCTTGCCGTCGCGCCCGCGGCGCTCGTAGGCCACCACGCCGTCGATGAGCGCAAAGAGTGTGTCGTCGGACCCCAGGCCCACGTTGCGGCCCGGCCGGATGCGCGTACCACGCTGGCGGACCAGGATGCTGCCCGCGGTCACGGTCTGGCCGCCGAACCGTTTGACGCCCAGCCGCTGGCCCTGGCTGTCCCTTCCGTTCCTCGTGCTGCCGCCACCCTTTTTCTGTGCCATGGCACGACCGTCCTTTCTAGGTCTCGATCCGCTCGATCCGGACCGCCGTGTACGGCTGCCGGTGCCCGCGCTTGCGCCGGTAGCGGACCTTCGGCTTGTACTTGAGCACGGTCACTTTGCGGTCGACTCCCTGCTCTACGATCTTCGCGACGACGCGGGCACCTTCGACCACAGGGGCGCCGACGACCGTCTGCTCCCCGCCGAGGAGGACGACGCGTTCGAGGACGACCTCCTCGCCCACCTCGCCCTCGATCTTCTCCAGACGCAGGACCTGGCCTTCTTCGACACGGTACTGCTTGCCGCCGCTGTCCACCACCGCGTACACGCCTGCACCTCCGTCCTAGCAACCCAGCGGATTGTAACAGCAGGGTCGTGGGCTCGCAACCGGCCCGGCACGGCCATCCTGGCACGTTTCTTGCTGGCGGGCGTGGGCGATGGCCGCGCACCCGTCCCGCCGGCTCTTGGACCGCCTGGGGCCCCGCCTGTTCGAGGTGGGCACCTGGGCCACCGCGACCCTGGACCCGGACGAAGTACTGCGCCGGGCCGCGGCCGGGCTGCGCCGCGCCCTGGAAGCCGAGTCGGTCGTGGCCTACGCCTACCACGCCCACGACAGGTCGCTGCAGATGCGGGCGTCGGCGGGGTCGGTGCGTGGCTTCCGCAGCCACGCGCGGGCCCGCCGAAACGGCTTCACGTTGCGGGCCGTCCGCAGCCGCAGCGTCGTCATGGTTCCCGATTGCCAGAAGGATCCGACGCTGAGCCCGGACGTCCTGGCAGCCGGCATCCGGTCCTTCGCCTGCCTCCCGCTGGCGGTGGACGCTGACGTCCGGGGCCTGGTGTATGTGAACTTCGCCAGCCCGCGCGAATACCCGGAGGACCTGACGAACATTCTGTCGGCGCTGGCGGGTCAGGTGGCGGTGGCGGTGGACCGCGCCGAGGCCTACCAGCAGTTGCGGTCCATGCACGACCGCATGATCATCAGCTTGGCCGAAGCCGTCGACGCCCGCGACCACCCCACAGCCGGGCACTCACGGCGGCTGCGGGCGTACGCGCGGGCGGTCGGGCGCCGTCTGGGCGTCGAAGCAGAGGAGCTGCACACGCTGGAGACCGCGGCCCTGCTCCACGACATCGGCAAGATCGGGATCCGGGATGAGGTGCTGCTCAAACCCTTCAAACTCAGTGCAGCCGAACGCCGGGAGGTCGAGCAGCACTCGATCGTCGGCGCGCGCATCCTGGCTGCGGCCGGCATGCCCCAGGCCGTCGTCGAGGCCGTCCGGCACAACCATGAGCGGTACGACGGGAAGGGGTACCCGGCGGGCCTGGCCGGCGAGCGGATCCCCCGCGCCGCCCGCATCCTGGCGGTGGTGGACGCGTTCGAGGCGATGACTTCGGATCGCCCCTACCAGCCGGGGATGTCGTGGGCACAGGCCGCCGAAGAACTGCGACGGCACCGGGGAACGCAGTTCGACCCCGTGGTCGTCGACGCGTTCTTGAGCCTCCTCCAGTCAGAGGACGCCGACCGGCTGGCAAAGGAGGTCTCGGACGTCTCCGGCCCTACCCCCGATCCGACACTGGCCCTGCACCCCGTAGAGGCCTCCAGCCGTCTGGCAGGTGCGTTCTACGCGTTCACGTGGGGGTTCATCGAGCGCTTCGAGCGCACGGTGGGACCCTGGGTGGCCGAGGAGTTGGTCGAATCGCTTCCGATCATCCCGGTGTTCGAACGGCCGCCGGTCCCAGACAGCGAAGGCGCGGCTTCCGACGGAAGCGTGCGCCGGAAAGTCGAGGACTACCGCAACCAGGTCGCGCGGATGATCGCCTACGCACAGCGCGTCTGCGGAGAGCGGATCTGTGAGAACCTGCTCGAGGAAACCTTCGCCTCCCTGCCGCAGGACCTCGCACAGGCGTGTTGGTTCCTCGTCGGCCGGGTCCGCGACGTCGCCGCCCAGCGCTGAGCCGGTTTCTGCCGTTTGCCCTCAGTGGGCCTGCGCCGCCTCCTTCTGCCTGCTGGCTTCCTCGATGACCTTCTGCGCGATGTGCGCCGGCACTTCCTCGTAGTGGGAGAACGACATCTCGAACGACCCGCGGCCTCCGGTGATCGAGCGTAGGTCGCTCGCGTACCGGAGCATCTCGGCCATCGGCACGAGCGCCTGCACAGTCGTCGTGCCGTCGCCGTTGGGATTCATCCCCTGGATGCGCCCCCGCCGCGCGTTCAGGTCGCCGATGACGTCGCCCATCTGCTCGTCCGGAACCGTGACGGCCACCTGCATGATCGGTTCCAGCAGCACGGGGTTCGCGTTCTGGAAGGCACTCTTGAACGCCATCGATCCAGCGATCTGGAAGGCGATGTCCGACGAGTCAACCTCGTGCGTCTTCCCGTCCACGAGCGTCACCCGCACGTCCACGACCGGGTAGCCGGCCACGACGCCCTCCGCCATAGCCTTTCGCACGCCCTTTTCGACCGACGGTCGGAACTGCTGGGGGATCACGCCGCCGAAGATCTTGTCGACCCACTCGTAGCCCGCTCCCCGCGGGAGCGGCTCGATCTCCAGCGTGCACACACCGTACTGCCCGCGGCCGCCTGTCTGCTTGACGTACCGCCCCTCGGCGGTGGCTTTCTTGCGGATCGTCTCCCGGTACGGGACGTGCGGGGCGCCGAGCTGGACTTCGACGTTGAACTTCCGTCGCAGCCGGTCGGCGATGATCTCCAGATGGGACTCGCCCAATCCGGACAGGATCGTCTTGTGGGCCTCGGTGTCGTGCTCGACGTGGATCGTGGGGTCCTCCTCCGCGAGCCGGTGCAGCACCTGGCCGAGCTTGTCCTCGTCGGCCTTGCTGCGGGGCTCGATCGTCATCGCGATCGACGGCTTGGGGAAATCGATCGGGCGCAGCCGCACGGGGTGGTCCTTGCCGCACAGGGTGTCGTTCGTCTGCGTCTCTCCCAGCTTGGCGACCGCGCCGATGTCGCCGGCGGGAACTTCGGGCACCGCGATCTGCTGCTTGCCACGCAGCACGTACACCTGACCGACGCGCTCTACGCGTTCCTTGTTGGCATTGTAGATCTGGGAGTCGGACCGCAGCGTACCGGAGTACACGCGGAAGTACGACAGCCGCCCGACGTAGGGGTCGGCCATCGTCTTGAACACCAGCGCGGCCAGAGGACCGGCGGCGTCCACCGCCAGCTCCCCGCCCTCGAGGGTGGGCACCGGACCGCGCTCGGCGGGGTGGGGCAACAGCGTGAGTATGTCGTTGAGGAGCTGTTCGGTGCCCGTGCCGTGCAGCGCGGCGCCGCACATCACCGGGATGACCACGCCGGACCGGACGCCCGCGCGCAGGCCGCGCTTGATCTCCTCGTCGGTCAGCCCGCCGGCCTCTAGGTACTTCTCCACCAGCGCGTCCTCGCCCTCGGCCGCCTCCTCGATCAGTTTTTCGCGGTAGCTTTGCGCTTCTTCGCGCATCTCCGCTGGGATCTCGGAGGGCACGACCTTGCCGCCCTCGTGCAGGTACGCGCGCATGTCGATCAGGTCCACCACGCCGCGGAAGCCGCTCTCCTGGCCGACGGGGATCTCGACCGGTACGACGTGCGCTCCGAACCGCGCCTGCAGCGAATCGACCACGCGGCCGAAGTTGGCGTTCTCGCGGTCCATACGGTTCACGAAGACCAGCCGCGGCAGGCGGTCCGCATCAGCGACCTTCCAGAGCTTGTCGGTCTGGACCTGGATCCCCGCCACCGCGTCGAGCACGAACAGCGCGGCGTCGGCGACGCGCAGCGCCGCGATCGCCTCGCCGATGAAGTCCGGGTAGCCGGGAGTGTCCAGCAGGTTGACCTTGTGGTCCTTCCACTCCAGGGGCGCGGTCGCGGTGTTGATCGTGATCTTGCGGCGGATCTCCTCGGGGTCAAAGTCAGTCGTCGTGTTCCCGTCGTCCACCCTGCCCGTGCGGTCGATCGCGCCGGCATGGAAGAGCAGGGACTCCACGAGGGTGGTCTTCCCCACTCCTCCATGCCCGACGACCGCGACGTTACGGATCTTCTCCACGGCATAGGTCTTCACCGCCATCCTCCTCCCATCGTGGATCGCTGGGCCTTCCTGGCATCAGAGGCGACTCCGGACAGCGCCTCGGGCCCCCTGCCGACCGCTGCTCACGTTTTCGTCAACCCCACACGCGTACGCGAAACTAGTACCCTCTTGCTCTATCTACGACGTTGAGCAGCGGCTCTCCCGCCAGGTAGCGCCGCAGGTTCTCGCAGAACAGCGGGATCGCGCGGTCCATGTACCGCGGCGAAGAGCCGGAGACGTGCGGCGAGATCAAGACGTTGTCGGCCTCCCATAGCGGGCTGGTGGCCGGCAGGGGTTCGACCTCGAAGCAGTCCAAAGCCGCCCCGCGGATGCGCCGTGCCGCCAGCGCCGAGACGAGCGCCGCCTCGTCGACGATCTCCCCGCGGCCGACGTTGATGAGCACCGCGTCCTGCTTCATCCAGCCGATCTCCCGGGCGCCGATGAGACGGCGCGTCTGCGCGGTGAGCGGCAGCGCCACGACCACGTAGTCCGACGCCTCCAGCACCTCCCGCAGTCCGTCGGGGCCGTATAGAGCGACGGTCCCGCCCAATCTCTCTCCCCCAGGCAGGGACGACGCCGAAGCCTCTCCCAGCGAAAGTGGGTGGCGTCGCATCGCCAATGTGCGTGCCCCGAAGGCCGCGCACAGCCTGGCGATTTCACGGCCGATTGCACCGAACCCCAGGATGCCGACAGTCGCCCCATGGAACTCGCCGCCGATCTGGCGATCCCAGCGCCGCGCGATCTGGTTGCGCAGCGCCGTATGCAGGTTGCGCGCGAACATCAGCATCCAACCCAGCACGTGCTCGCCGATCGGGATCGCGTGGATGCCGCGGCTGTTTGTGATCACGACGTCCGCGCTCCAGGCCGGAGTGTCGATCAGGTGGTCCACGCCCGCCGACGTCGCGTGGATCCAGCGCAGCCGGCTCGCGCGGCGGAAGAACGCGTCGGGGACGACCCACCCGACCAGCACCTCGGCCTCTTCGGCATGCGCCTCCGCCCCTTCGCCAGAGACGACGCGCAGGTCCACGCGCGGCGAGACGTCGAGAATCGCGCGCTCGTGCCGCGGCTCGATCCGGGAGGTGCACACGACGACGCAGCGCCCGTTCACGGCCCACCACCTGTGGCCTGCCGGCCCGCGCGCGCCGCCTCCCGTAACCTCCGCACGACGAACTCGCGGTCCAGCGCCGCTAGAAACGCCCCGGCCTGCGGCCCGCTGGTCTTGCCCAAGAACGCAAGGTAGATTGCGCCGAACGCCTGCTGGGCGGCAAGGCCCATCTCGTTCTTCAGATCGTGGATGCGCGCGTGCAGCGCCTGCGCGTCCATGCGGTCGGACTCCACCGCCGCGGCCAGGCGCTCCAAGAACGTGCGCTGCTCGGCCGACAGCGCGAGGGTGTTCTCCGGCAGCCGGTCGCGAACCTCGAACCGGTAGGCCCCCGGCGCCCACCGCGCCAGCCACCGGCGCGCGTCGGCGGCGCGCGCGGCGAGTTCCCGCCGGTCCGCATCGGTCAGCGGCGCCCCCTTGTCGTGCTCGACCGCCTCCTCCAGGCGCACGTGCGGCATCTGCACGAGGATCGCCACCTGCAAAAAACGCGGCCTCCAGAATGGCTCCGGGGCGGAGTCGCCCAGCCACGCGTAGTGGAACGACCGGGCCAGGTCATAGACGTCCTGTGCCTGCCCCGGTGTCTGGGCCTGCAGCTCGCCGAAGTATGCCGCCGCCGCTCGATCGTATTCGTCGTACAGCCTCGGTACGGTATCGCCGCCGGGGTCGAAGTTGATGGCGCTCCGGTAGTACGATCGGACGACGAGGAACCGTACGAGCTCCGGCCGCAGTACGTCCAGCAGCTCCTTCGCGGGCACGCCCCGCCCCGAGCTGCTGGAGATGCGCCGGCCGCCCACGAGGAAGAACTCGTAGGGGATGGGGAAGGGCACGCGGATCCCGAAGATCCGCTCGGCGACCACCGATGCGGTGTCGTGGGTACCGCCGCGCGTCATGTGGTCCTTGCCCGCTCCCTCGACCGTGACGCCCAGCACCTTCCACTTCGCCGCCCACTCCGTCCGGTAGGTCATCTTCGCCCCGCCGTCGAACGGAGAACGCCTGCCTCGGTGACCGCAGCCGGTCGCCCACACCACCTTGTCGGGCCGACATTCGTACTCGACATACCTGCCGTCCCACCCCCGCACGACCGTCGTACCGATCCGACCGCACCTCTCGCACAGGACCTGGATCGGATGCCGTTCTGCGCGCTGGCTGCCGGTGATCTCCCTCTCGATCGCGACGATCTGGTCTGCCGACTCGAGCACGACGCGGATCGCGTCGTTGAACTGCCCGGACCGGTACATCTCGCTCGTCCGATAGACGTGGGGCCGACAGCCGAGCGCGCGAAACGTGGCCTCAAAGTCGTCGGCGAAGTACCGACCGAGGCTGGCGGCGTCGGGTTCGTGCCACGGTACATCGCACAGCGGCCGGCCCATGTGAGCCTGGTAGAAGTCGCGCGGCAGGTGGGGCGGCAGGCCGTCCATGGGGTCGAAGTCGTCGAAGCCGTAGAAGAACTCGACCGGATGGCCACGCTCGGCCAGCCCCCGCGCCACCGCGTCGTGCAGGACGACGCCGCGTAAGGACCCGACGTGCGCGAACCCCGACGGTGTCCACGCGTCGTTGACGATGTGCGGCCCGGTTCTCGTGGCCAGGATCTCTTCGACGAGGAGATCGACCCACATGGACGACGGCGATCCGCCCTCGGCGCTCGCTATCCGCTACGATACAGGCGCGCGGCGTAGGCGTTCCAGCAGCCACTCGCGCGCCACGCCCACCAAAAAGAACGACCCAGTCACCAGCAGGACGTCCTCGGGCCCCGTGCGCGCCAGCGCGTTCTCCAGGGCCTCCTCGCGACCCTCGTGTACCGTGACGCGCGGGTTGTGCGGCCGGACCACCCGCGCCAGCTCGTCGGCCGGTAAGGGCCGGACGTGCTGCGGCGTGGTCACGATGACCTCTTCGGCGAGCGGTGTGATGAGGGCCGCCGGTTCGACCGGATCGTGGCTGGCGATCATTCCGAAGACGAGCACGATGCGGCGGCGCGCGAACAGTTCCGTCAGGGTCGCCCGCAGCGCGAGCATCGAGGCCGGATTGTGCGCCACGTCCACCAGGACGGTTGGCCGCTGCGCCAGGATCTCCGAGCGCGCGGGCCACCGCAGCTGGGCCAGCGCGCGCCGCACGGCCTGGGCGTCCAGGTCGCACAGCATCTCGGCCGCAGCGACCGCGACGGCCGCGTTGGTCGCCTGGTGGCGCCCCAACAGCGGCACGCGCAGGTCGTCATAGAAACCTCCGGGTGTGCGCACCGCCAGGCGTACTCCCTCCAGCGTGCTCTCGGCGATGTCGAACGTCACCTCCCGCCCGACCTCGACGCACCGCACACCCCGTACCGCGCAGGCTTCACCGATCGCGTCGCGCGCCTCCTGCGGCTGCGGCGCGACCACGACCCACCCGCCGGGGCGGACGATCCCTACCTTCTCGGTCGCGATCTGCCGCAGCGTGCGGCCCAACAGGTCGGTGTGGTCGTAGGAGATCGGCGTGATGACCGACAGGTGCGGATCGCAGACGTTCGTCGCGTCGAGCCGACCCCCGATGCCCACCTCCAGGATCGCCAGATCCACCCTCCGCGCGAGGAAGTACAGCAGCGCCAGGGCGACCGAGGTCTCGAAGTAGGTCGGCCGACCCCACGGCTCGGCGTCGCCGGCCTCCACCGCCGGCCGGACCTGGGCGACGAGCCGAGCCAGCGCAGCCGGGGGGATCAGCTCGTCGTCGACGCGTATGCGCTCCCGGTAGTCCACGAGGTGCGGCTTGGAGTACAGTCCGACCCGCAGTCCTCGGTGTTGTAGGATCGCAGCCAGCATCGCGGCGGTGGAACCTTTGCCCTTGGTGCCGGCCACGAGCACGGTCGGCATTCGCTCGTGCGGGTCATCTAGACGGCCCAGCAGGGACCGCATCCGCTGCAGCCGCACCTCCTCGTAGGGCAGGGCCGGCCGCGGGCAGCGCAGCAGGTCGTCGAGCCAGGACAGGGCCTGTGCGTACGTGAGCATGCGTGTCGAAGGGGTACTACCCGCCCACCTGCAGGCGCGCGGCCTGCAGCGTGTTGCGCAGCAACATCGCGATCGTCATCGGGCCGACGCCGCCGGGGACAGGCGTGATCCAACCGGCCACGGCCTGCGCGCTCTCGAAGTCGACGTCGCCCACCAGTCCACTGGCCTCTCGGTTGATCCCTACGTCGATCACCACCGCACCCGGCTTGATCATCTCACCGGTGACCAGACCGGCCCGGCCGGCTGCTACAACCAGCACGTCTGCCCGCCGCGTGTGCGCGGCGAGGTCCGCGGTGCGGGAATGGCACAGCGTCACCGTCGCGTGTTCGGCGAGCAGCAGCTGTGCCGTCGGCTTGCCGACCAGGTTGCTGCGGCCGACCACCACGGCTTCCGCACCTCGCAGCCGCATGCCGGTCTGGCGGATCAGCGCCATGACACCCTGGGGCGTGCAGGGGACGAGGACGGGTCGGCCCAGACTCAGGCGCCCGGCGTTGTAGGGGCCCAGCCCGTCCACGTCCTTACGCGGGTCCAGCCGCTCAAAGACCGCCTCGGTGTCGATCTGCTCGGGCAGCGGGGTCTGGGGCAGGATGCCGTGGACGTCCTCGCGGTGGTTCAGCGTGTCGATCAGGTCGGCCAGTTCGTCGGGCCGGGTCGCCGCCGGCAGGTGGAACGTCTCCGAGCGAATGCCTACTTCTCCGGCCGCCCTGGCCTTGCTGCGGACGTAGATCGCCGACGCCGGATCGTCGCCGACGAGGATCGCTGCCACGCAGGGACTCAGGCCGTGCCGTTCCCGAAACGACGCGACCTCGGTCCGCAGCTCTGCGCGGATCCTCGCGGCCAGTTCCCTCCCGTCCAAAATCTGGGCCATCCAGCCTCCCGGATTGGAAATCCCCTTCAGTCTAGCGCGTGCGCCGACGACCGCGACGCCCGCGGGTCACGCGCCCTGCAGGGCCCGCACGTAGCGGATCTGCCCCGCGTGTGGTAGGTGTCGTGGGTGGCCATCTCCATCGCGCTCATCCATTCCACTGCCATCCGCGGCGACGGCTGCCATGCTTCCTCCTCGTAGGTGCGCCGGATGTGCGCCAGCAGCACCTCCCGGATGGTCATCGCCTCGCTCCTACTTCGCGGTCCGCTGCCTCACCGTCGGCGGGTCGGGTCTCGATCGCGCCAGGACGGCACGGGTTCGCCCACGCACCACAGAAAGTGGAAGACCCCAGTCGGCCCGAGGAATCGAAACGTGCGCGACAGGATCTGCACACGCTGGGCGTACGATCGCGGCAGTGTCCGGATGTACCGTCGGACCGATCCGTGCTCGCGCCGGATCTCCTGAAGGATCCGGGCGTTCTCGATCACCGCTTCGATTTTGCGCCGATTGCGCACGACCGCGGCATTGCGCATCAGCCGCTCGACGTCGCGCGTCCGAAAGCGCGCCACCGCATCGACGTCGAAGCCCGCAAACGCACGCCGCATCGCCGGCCATTTGCGGCGGACGACCTCCCAGCTGAACCCGGCCTGGAACACGGACTGGCTGAGGACCTCGAAGTAGCGGTCGTCGGCACGCGGTACGGCCCGCGGGGGGATCACGTAGCGATACATGGAAGGCGGTCGGGTCCCGTGGTTTCTCCCCGTCCCCGGCCGGCTCGGTGGCCGTCGGCGCGGTTGGCCTCAGCGTACCGCGCGCAGCCCGCCGACGCCACCTCCGCGTGTTGCGGCGCGGGGAGAGAAAAAGGCCTCTCCTACCGCTGTACGACCTGTAGCGTGGCGGGCTCCGACGGCTCCCCGATCGGACTGACGGTGACGGCGGTGATGGTGATCCGCGCGCCGCTCAGCGCGATCGGATACCGGATCGTGGCCGTCCAGTGGCCGTTGGCGTCCGCGGTCACCTCGACCTCGCCGAGGCGCCCCCGTACGACGATCGGTCCGAGGTTGCCCTCGTAGGTGACAACGACGCGCACCCTGTAAAGGGGCGTCGCGCGGCCCCGGATCGTGAGCGGAGACGCGACGGTCTGTCCGGCCAGGGGCTGCTCGATGGTGGGCGGTGCCGGCCGACCGGTTGCAACGACGACGCCGCCGGTGGCCCTGGCGGTCACGACCCCCCCTGTCCGGCGCACCAGCGTTACGGTGATCGCCGCGTTGTTCACGTTTTCGCCAGGACGCACCGTGTAGGTCCCGACGTAGCGGCCGGGCTCCTGCTCTGCCATCGGCACCGTCGCGGCGAGCCCTTCGATCGAGAACGTCGCCCGTCCGCCGGGCTCGGCCACCATGACGACGGTCAGCACGTCTCCGGCGCGCAGGGGCCGGTTCGGTCCGAACGTCACCGACTGGATCACTGCCGTCTGCGCCGCCACGGTGAACGCCCACTGGAAATCCGTGGCGTTGCCAGCCCGGTCGGCGACGCGCACCCGCACGGTCACGGCGCCATCGCGAAACGCCTGGGGCGGGTTGTAGCTGATGATCCGGTCGGACCGTGCGGCCTGCGCGGTGACATCCTGCCCCTGAACGACCAGGCGAAAGGCCCCGATGCCGGACCCCTGCCCGTCATCGACCACGACGACGATGTTGGGACGGTTGTTGGGGATGCGCGCACCGTTGGGGGGCGCCACATCCACGATCCGCGGTGCCGCGGTGTCGAACGTCACCGGCGTCCCGGACTGCACGATCGGGCTGCTGACGTTGCCGACAAGCAGCCGGCCGAAGACGGGGACGTTGGTGAGGTTGTCGCCGGGGCGCACGACATACGCACCGACGTAAACGCCCGCCTGCGTCTCCTGCATCGGCACGTCCCGGATCTGGTCCCCGATCGAGAACGTGGCGCGTCCGCCGCCGGTACCCCGCAGCGTGACCGTCAGGGCTTCGCCGGCCCGCAGGGGTCGCTGCGCGTTGTGCGCAAACGACTCCACGACTACCGTGCCCGCCGCCGGCGGGGGCGCAAGGATCGCCGCGGTGCGGCGGCCCTCCACTCCCCACACCTCGTTGCTCTGCGGGTTGACGCGCAGCGTGACGTTCATCCCCGGCCGCAGGTCGGCCACCCGGGCCTGTTGGTCGTCGATCGTCACCTCCACGTTGGGGGAGAAGCGGAAGGACTGGCCGTTGTCCAGCACGATCACCGTTGCGGTGACCGCGTCGATCCGGCCGCTGGCCACCCGGTAGGTCGCACGGATCGTGATCGCGCGGTTGTTGGCGTCAACCGTGACGCGGACCTGGTCGCCGGGCCGCAGCTCCGCCAGCGAGACCGAGCCGCCGGCATTCGTGTCCGCGTTGATCCGCGCGATCGCCGTGTCGGCCGTCACCGCGATCGTGTAGGCCAGGTTCTCCCGCTGCACGATGATGCGGCTCTGCGCCGTGTTGACCGCGACCAGCACCCCTTCGATCGTCGCGGGTTGGGCGATCGGTGGGGCCGGCGCCCCACCCGGCGGCGGCGTGTATCGCTGAGGCGGAGGGACCTGCGCAGTGCCGGTCGTGATGATCACCGTGCGCGTCGCCCCATCCCATTCCACGACCGCGCCGAGCGCTTCGCTGACGAAGCGGAGGGGGACCATCGTGCGCCCCCGCACCGACATCGCAGGAACGTCGAGGCTGGTCGGCGCGCCGTTGATGTAGGCCACGCGACTGCCCAGCTGGAGCCTGACACTGGTGCCTCCGCGCCGCGCGTCGATGGTTCGGGTCGCCGCATCGTAGTCGACATAGGCGCCGAGCCGTTCGAAGATGCCCCGCAGCGGCACCAGCACGCGCCCTTGGATCTCCACCGGCGGCACGTCGAAGGCGACCGGTTGCCCGTCGAGGATCACCCGAATTCCCTGCGCCGCGGCCGGCTCCACGGACGCCACCGCGAGCGCCGCGACGAGTACGAACAACAAGCCTCTTCGCATCCCGTCGACCTCCTCTGCGTTCCGACGACGTTGCGGAGTGCGCGGCGGTACTCCGTCTCCTAACTACGCAATCGAGGTCGAATGGGTTCGTGGCTAACGCTGGGCCAAGATTTCCTCCCAGATCCTCGCCACCTGCGTCCGCGTGTCGGCCAGCGGTCCGTCGTTGTGCACCACCCAGCGGGCACGGGGCAGTTTGTCGGCCAGGGGTATCTGTGCGCGCAGGCGCGCCTGCGCCTGGTCTCGGCTCAGACCGTCGCGCGCCATCAGTCTCGCGATCTGTGTTTCGGGGGAGGCGTACACGACGATGGCGTCCATCCCCTCGTAGTCGGGTACGTCGCTCTCGAACAGCAGCGGGATGTCCATGACGAGCACGGTGTCGGGCCGCTCGCGGGCGATGCGCTCCCGCGCCTCCCGCAACCGCGCCCGCACGCGGGGATGGACGATGGCATTCAGCTTCGCACGGGCTTGGGGATCGGCAAACACGAGTTCACCGAGCTTGCGGCGGTCCAGTCCTCCGTCTGGGAGCAGGTATGCTTCCCCGAACGCGGCCACGACTTCCGCAAGCGCCGGCTGGCCGGGCGCGGTCACCTCGCGCGCGATCTGGTCGGCGTCTATGACCTCCGCTCCGAGTTCCCGCAACAGCCGCGCGACCGTGGACTTCCCGCTCGCGATGCCGCCGGTGAGCGCGACGACCTTCATGGGAGCTTGGGTGCCGGCGAAGCCATCAGGATCCGTACTGCGTCGCCGACGCGCACCATACCGGGCTGCAGCACGCGGGCGTAGACGCGGCTGTCGCCCGGGTGGAGGGTCGGGCTGATCCTCTCGTACCGTCCCTCGCGGAAGCTGGCCCGGATGGTCGCGCAGGGCGTGGTGAACTGGGTGACCTCGATCTCGACCTCGCCGACCCGCAGCCGCGTGCCGGGGACGACCCGCGACCAGTCCAACCCGGACACAGTCAGGTTCTCTCCCACCGACCCCGGTGAAATCGGATGGCCCTCGGCGCGCAGCCGCTCGATGACCTCCAGGGAGAACAGGCACAGCGCGCGCTCCCGGCCGCCGTGGTGGCGAGCGTCGTGGTGGCCGTCGCCCTCGATCCCCTCGAAGGTGACCGAGGCGCACGGCACCGGATGCTTGGGGACGCCGCCGCGGGAGACCTGGATGGAGTGCACGACGCCGGCGTCCGGCGGGCAGCCCTCTCCCCCTGCGAGGGAGTCGACACGGAGCTCGTGGCGCAGCAGCTTGGCCGCGGCCTCGTCGAAGTAGAAGTCGCCGTCGACCGTCTCGCCTCGGAGCAGTGCCGGCAGCCAGTAGCGGT
Organism: Armatimonadota bacterium; assembly: GCA_031432545.1. Taxonomy (NCBI): domain Bacteria; kingdom Bacillati; phylum Candidatus Sysuimicrobiota; class Candidatus Sysuimicrobiia; order Candidatus Sysuimicrobiales; family Candidatus Sysuimicrobiaceae; genus Candidatus Caldifonticola; species Candidatus Caldifonticola tengchongensis. The sequence goes on along the minus strand of JAVKGX010000011.1, from coordinate 31,860 downwards.
CGTCCTCCCACATCTGGTCGTAGGGCAGCGCGTCCTGCGCGTGCCACTGCAGGATGCCTTCCTCGCCCGGTCGGAGCCGTCCGGAGAACCGGCGCGCCACAAAGAGGTAGACGACCCAGGCCGGTTCGGGCCGCTGCCCGAAGTAGAACCTGAGTGTGCCCCGCGGCTGCGGGTCAGCGACCGTCAACCCCGTCTCCTCCCGCACCTCGCGCACGGCTCCGGCACAGGGATCCTCGCCGTCGGCGAGCTTGCCGCCGGGCGCGTTCCACTTGCCGCTGCCCCACAGCCCTTCCGCCTTGCGGAGCAGCAGCACCTGCCCGTCGCGCACGATGAAACACAACGTCGCGCGGATCGTCACGACCCGACCTCCGTCGGTTCCAGCACCTCCATGTCCCGCCAGTTCGGCCCGACCTTCAGGTCAACCTCGATGGGGACGTCCAGCCGGATCGCCCCGCGCATCACCTCCGCGGCGGCCCGCCCCAGCGGCGCCGCCTGGTGAGGGTCGGCCTCAAACAGCAGCTCGTCGTGGACCTGCAGGATCATTCGCGCGCCCGGAAAGCCCCGCAGCACCTCCTTGTAGATGCGGACCATGGCCACCTTGATCAGATCGGCCTGGGTTCCCTGGATGGGAGTGTTGATCGCCACCCGCTCGGCGGCTTCCCGAACGACGCGGTTGCGGCTGTGCAGGTCCGTCAGGTAGCGGCGGCGCCCGAGCAGCGTCGCCACGTAACCCGTCTTGCGCGCCTGCGCGATCGTCCGCTCGATGTACGCGCGCACGCCCGGATATCGGGCGAAGTACCGTTCGATGTAGGCGTCGGCCTCCTGCGGGCTGACGCCGATCTGCTGCGCCAACCCGAACCCGCTGATGCCGTAGGCGATGCCGAAGTTGATCGCCTTCGCGCGCCGGCGCTGTTCGGGCCCCAGCCGCTCGCGCGGGATGGCGAACACGTCGCTGGCGACCTCCGCGTGAATGTCGCGGCCGGCACGGAACACCTCGCGCAACGCCTCGTCGCCGCTGATGTGAGCGAGGATCCGCAGTTCGATCTGGTTGTAGTCCGCCCCCACCAGTACGCGCCCGGGAGGAGCAACAAACGCGCGTCGGATCCGCCGGCCCTCCTCGGTGCGGATCGGGATGTTCTGGAGGTTCGGATCCTGCGAACTCAGCCGGCCGGTGGCGGTCACGGTCTGGTTGAACGTCGTGTGCACACGGCCGGTCTGGGGATTCACCAACCGCGGCAGCACCTCGACGTACGTCGACAGCAGTTTCGACAGCTCCCGGTGCTGCAATATCTTGGCCACGATCTCGTGGTGCGGCGCCAGCGCCTCCAGCACGTCGGCATCGGTCGAGTATCCGGTCTTCGTCTTCTTGACCGGCGGCAACCCCAACTTTTCGAATAGGACGAATGCCAGCTGCCGCGTGGATGCGATGTTGAACTCCGTACCCGCCAGTTCGTAGATCCCCTGGGCCAGCCGCTCCGCCCGCTCCCGCAGCTCGCGCGCCAGATCGGCCAGGTAGGCCACGTCCACCGCCACGCCGGCCATCTCCATCTCGGCCAGCACCGGTACCAGCGGCATCTCGATCTGGCGGAACACCGCCTCCACCTCGCGGTTGCGCAGGGCTCGCTCGAGCGGCGCCTTGACGCGCTGCAGGGCGTCCACGTGCTCGCACAGGTCGTGCCAGCGCTCGCGCAGCGTGAGTTGCAATCCCTCCGACCCCCCACCCGCGCCGCCCCCCAGCCGCCAGCCGATCTGCTCCCACGCGACGGTCTGCAGGTCGTGGCTGCGGCGGCCCGGGTTGAGGACGTACGATGCGATCCCCACGTCGAAGTCGAACCCCTGCGGTGCCAGCCCCATCCGCCGCAGGCGCACCAGATCCGCCTTCGCGTCCGGGCTGATCTTGCGGATTCCGGAGGACTCCAGCAGCCGCGCGAGGTTCGGCGGCACGGACCCGTCGAAAGCGACGTAGGTGGCGTGTCCGGCCGACGCCGACACCGCGGCGCCGACCGGCCGGCCCTCCATGGCCCGGCCCTCCGCATCGAGGACCACCGCGATCTCGCTGGAGGCGATCTCCTCTTCCACGTCGGCGGACCGCGCGTACTCCCCGATCGGATGCGGCGCCGGTGAGGCGCCGATGCGTTCGAGCAGGCTCTTGAACTCCAGGTCGGCGAACACAGCGCCCAGCCGTTCGGTGTCGCGTTCGCGCACCCGCAGATCCTCCCAGGCCGGTTCGAGCGGGGCCCAGGGCGCGATCGTCGCCAGCCGCTTGTTCTGCAGGACCCGGTCGGCGTGGTCCGCGATCCGATCGCGAAGCTTGGGGGGTACTTCGTCCAGTCGTTCGAGGAGGTTTTCTACGGTCCCGAATTGCTGCAACAGCTGGGCGGCGGTCTTGTCGCCGATGCCGGGCACGCCGGGCAGGTTGTCGGTCGCGTCGCCGCGCAGCGCCTTGAAGTCCGCCATCTGCTCGGGGGAGATCCCGAAACGGGTCCGCACGCGTTCGACGTCGTAGGTGACGGTCTCTGAGATCCCTCGGCTGGTGACTATGACGCGCGTGCGGTCACCGACGGCCTGCAGCATGTCGAGGTCGCCGGTGACGATTAGCACCTCGAATCCGTCGCGCTCGGCGCGCCGTGCCAGGGTGGCGATGAGATCGTCGGCCTCGAACCCTTCGACCTCGAAGATCGGGATCCCGAAGGCCTCGACGACTTCCTTCACGAGCGACATCTGCGGCCGCAGGTCGTCGGGCATCCGCTCGCGGGTGGCCTTGTACTCCTTGTAGTCTGCGTGGCGGAACGTGGGCGCGGCGCGGTCGAACGCCACGGCGACGTGGGTGGGCTTCTCCTCCTCCAGGACCTTGAGGAGCATGGTGGTGAACCCGTAGACGGCATTGGTCGGCCTGCCGTCGCTGGTCGTGAAGTACGGCAGCGCGTAGAACGCCCGGTAGACCAGGCCGTTGCCGTCCAGCAACACGAGTTTGGGGCGTTGTCCGGTCACGGGGAGATTCTATCGGAATTCGCGCGCCCGCAGGGTGCGGTTACTCCTCCCAGACGGCGTCCTCACCCAGCAGCATCTCCAGTTCTCGGCGGAACTCGTCGTCGGCCGGCACTCCACGGCGCAGACGGTGCACGGACTCCCCCTGCAGGGTCAGCACGTGCGCGTACGCCTCGCGTGGACCGGTACGGCCCTGGAGGAAGTCCGATAGCTGCAGCATCTCTTCGGCAGTCGACACCCGCAGATGCAGGGCTCGGGCACCGTTGGCGGCGCCGTTGGGGCCGCCCTCGCCGCCCATCGACAGAGCCTCGACCGGCAGGATCTCCTCGGCCAGCAGCTTCGGCCGGGCCTCAGAGTTGTCCATGCGTCCGCGCACGACGACGACCGCATCGGGGCGCAGGATGGACCCGCAGCGCTCGTAGGTCCGCGGCCACACCAGGACGTCCACGGATCCGGTGAGGTCCTCCAAGGTCACCGCCGCGAATCGGCTCCCGCTGGACTTCGCAGTCATGGCCCGCACGTGCGTGACGATGCCGCCGACGACGACGGTCTCCCGGTCGCCGACCGCGGGCAGATCCGCGATGCGGTGTCTGGCCTGTCGTTCGAGGATCGGCTGCCACGTGCGCACCGGGTGGTCGGTGACGTACAGGCCGAGCATCTCCCGTTCCATCTTGAGCAGCGTTCGCGTGTCCAGCGGCTCCACATCGGGCAGAGGGGGCGGTGCGTCGGTTTCGGCGGTGAAAGAAAACAAGCCTGTCTGCGCGCCGGCCGCCTGCCGTTGCCGCCGCGTCCCGTACTCCATCGCGTCGTCCAGCGCTGCCAGCAGCGCCGCCCGGTGACCCAGGGAATCGGTCGCCCCGGCCTTGATCAGGCTCTCCACGACGCGCTTGGTCACCACTCGGCCGTCGACTCGCGCGCACAGGTCGTACAGCGACCGGAACGGCCCGCCGTCCTCCCGGGCGCGGACGATCTGCTCGACGGCACCGGTCCCGACGTTCTTGATCGTGCTGAGCCCGAACCGGATCGTGTTCTCGTTGACGACGGTGAAGTCGGCTTCCGACTCGTTGACGTCGGGCGGGAGCACCGCGATGCCCATCCGGCGGCACTCCTCCACGTCGAGCCCGATGCGCTCGAGGTTGCCGCTGTCGGCGCTGAGCACCGCAGTCATGTACTCCGCCGGGTAGTTGGCCTTCAGGTACGCGGTGTAGTAGGCGATCAGGCCGTAGCATGCGGCGTGGGCACGGTTGAACCCGTACCGCGCGAACGGCTCGAACTGTTCGAAGACCCGGTCGACGACCTCCTTGGGCACGCCCCGCTCGCGCGCACCGCGCACGAACTTCTCCCGCTGGGCCAGCAGCTTGTCCTTGACCTTCTTGCGGATCGCATAGCACAGCACGTCGGCCTCGGCGAGTGTGTAGCCGGCCAGCGCCTGCGCGACGGTCATGATGTCCTCCTGGTAGACCATCACACCGTAGGTGTCGCGCAGCACCGGTTCCAGCAGCGGGTGCGGGTAGGTCACCTTCTCACGCCCGTGCTTGCGGCGGATGTAGGCGGGGATGTTGGCCATCGGGCCCGGCCGGAACAGGGCGACCATGGCCATGATGTCCTGCACGCTGCTGGGCCGCAGCTCCTGCAGGTACCGGCGCATCCCCGACGACTCCAACTGGAACACCCCCGTCGTCTCCCCCGAAGAAAGCAGTTCGTAGGTCTTCCGGTCGTCCAGGGGCAACCGGGCCAGGTCCACGCGCACGCCGCGCTTGCGCTCGATGATCCGCAGTGCCGTGTCCAGGATCGTGAGGTTCGTCAGACCGAGGAAGTCGAACTTCACCAGGCCGATGTCGGCGACGCTGTTCATGTCATACTGCGTCATCACCGCGTCGTCCTTGCCCCGGGTCAAGGGGACGTGCTCGGTCAGCGGATCCCGCGAGATGATCACCCCGGCTGCGTGCGTGCTGGCGTTGCGGGCGACGCCCTCGAGCTTGCGGGCCAGCTGTAGCAGCCGGGCGACCCGTTCGTCCTCGTCGGCCATCTTACGCAGTTCCGGGTCGCCGTGCAGAGCACCGTCCAGCGTCGCGGCGAACGGCACACGCTTGGCGATCCGATCGACCTCACCGTAGCTCATGCCCAGTACCCGGCCGACGTCGCGCACGGCCTGCCGCGCCTTCATCGTGCCGAAGGTGATGATCTGGGCCACGCGGTCGGAGCCGTACTTGTCCATGACGTAGCGGATGACCTCGTCCCGCCGCGTATCCATGAAGTCCACGTCGATGTCCGGCAGCGTGTACCGCTCAAGGTTGAGGAAGCGGTCGAAGGGCAGCTTGTAGGCGAGCGGATCGACATCCGTGACCCCGCAGGCGTACAGCACCAGTGAACCCGCGGCCGATCCACGCACCGTCGTGAGGATGCCGCGCTCCTTGGCGAACCGGACGAAGTCCTGGACGATCAAGAAGTACGCCGCGTACCCGGTCTTTTCGATCACCCCGAGTTCGTAATCCAGCCGCTCCTGGATCTCGGGGGTCACGCGCGGGTACAGGCGCTGGATGCCCTGCTCGCACAGGTGGCGCAGGTAGCTCTGGGCCGTGAAGCCCTCGGGCACCGGAAACTCCGGCAGCTTCGGTACGTCGAGCTCGATGCGAGTGTCGCAGCGCTCGGCGATGGCGACCGTGTTGCGGACGGCCTCGGGCAGCTCGGCGAACAGGCGGGCCATCTCCTCGGCGCTCTTGAGGTAGAAGTGGGGGACGTCGCCCATCCGGGGCCGGTCCGGATCGTGCACCGTCTTGTTCATCTGCACGCACATCAACACGTCCTGCGCCTCGGCGTCCTCGGGGGCGATGTAGTGCACGTCGTTGGTCGCCACGATCGGCAGCCCCACCTCGCGCGCCAGCTGGACCAGTGCGGGAATCAGCCGCTGCTGTTCGGGCAGTCCCTGGTTTTGCAGCTCGACGAAGAAGTTGCCGGGTTCGAAGATGTCGCGGAACAGCCCGGCCACGTCCCGTGCGCCCGACGGATCACCGCGCAGCAGGCGCTGCGGCACCTCGCCCTGCATGCAGCCCGACAGGCCGATCAGACCCCGGCTGTGGGCGGCCAGCAGGTCTTTGTCGATGCGAGGGCGGTAGTAGAATCCGTCCAGGTGTGCCCGCGTCACGAGCCGGATCAGGTTCCGGTAACCCTCCTCGTTGCAGGCCAGCAGAGTGAGGTGGAACGACGCGTTGTCCGCCCGCGGATCGCGGTCGGTGTGACGCCGCACCGCCTGGTAGGCCTCGACCCCGAGGATCGGCTTGATGCCGGTTTCCCGCGCGGCCTTGTAGAACTCGATCGCGCCGTACATCGCGCCGTGATCCGTCAGGGCCAAAGCGCGCATGCCGAGCTGAGCCGCCCTATGCATCAGGGGTTGGATGCGGCTGTGGCCGTCCAGCAGCGAATACTCGGTGTGCAGATGGAGGTGGACGAAGTCCGACATCTTGTGGTCCGGGGCCGTGGCCTACGCCAGATATTGTACCCAGGATCGCTCTGTGGGGACAGCCGCCCTTACACCCCGGTCCCCTTGGTCTGGGGGACTTCCATCAGCGGTCGGCGCTGGGTCTCGGCGACGGCACGGTGGATGACGTCAAGGGCCTCGTGGAGCTGGTTGTCCGTGATCACCAACGGGGCCAGGATGCGGATGACGTTGCCGTAGATCCCCGCCTTCAGCAGCAGCACGCCGTCGTGCATCGCCCGACGGATTACGGACTGCGCGTGTGCAGGCGCGGGCGTCCTCGTGTCCCGATCGAGGACGAACTCCATGGCCACCATGGAGCCCAGGCCGCGCACGTCGCCCACAATGTTGCACTCGCGCTGGATGGCGCGGAACCGCTCGGTCAGCTGCTCGCCGATGTGCACCGCTCGCTCGATCAGTCCCTCCTGCTCGATCACATCCAGCACAGCCAGGGCGGCGGCGCACGCCACGGGGTTGCCGACGTAGGTCCCGCCGATCCCGGAGTCCGGGACGGCGTCCATGATCTCCGCCCGCCCGATCACCGCGGACAGCGGCATCCCCGACGCGATCGCCTTCGCCGCGGTGATCAGGTCGGGTTCCACCCCAAAGTGCTCGACCGCCCACATACGACCGGTGCGGCCGAAACCGGTCTGCACCTCGTCGGCGATGAGCAGGATGCCGTGCCGGTCGCAGAGCTCCCGCAGCCTGGGCAAAAAGTCCGGGGGCGGCACCACGAACCCGCCCTCCCCCTGCACCGGCTCGACGACGACCGCGGCCACCCGGTCGGGCTGCACGTGCAGCGCAAACATCCGTTCCAGCTGCCGGATGCAGTCGTCCGCGGTCGCTTCCGGCGTCGGGTACGGGCTGCGGTAGACGTACGGAAACGGCGCCCGGTAGACCTCGGGCACGAACGGCCCGAAATCGCGCTTGTAGGGGTCGACTCTGCTCGTCAGCGACATCGCCATGTACGTCCGGCCGTGGAAGGCTCCCTCGAAGGCGACGACCGCCGGGCGGCCGGTGGCCGCGCGCGCGATCTTCACCGCGTTCTCTACAGCCTCCGCACCGGAATTGAACAGAGCCACCTTCTTCGCGGAGTCGCCTGGCGCGCTGCGGGCCAGACGCTCGGCCAGTTCCACGTAGCCCTCGTAGGGTACGACGGTGTAGTCGGTGTGCGTGAACCGCGCCGCCTGCTGCTGGATCGCCCGCACGACCCGCGGATGCGCATGCCCGACCGCCAGGCACCCGATGCCGCCGGCCAGGTCGATGAACCGGTTGCCGTCGACGTCGAACAGCAGCGCGCCTTCTCCGCGGTCGATGACCGCGGGCAGATGTACGCTCAGGGCACGGGCGACCACCTGGCCGTGTCGGCGTAGGATCTCCTGGCTGCGGGGTCCTGGCAGTTGGGTGAGCACACGCGTCTGGTTCATCTTCGCCTCCGGTATGGACCGTTCACCTTCCGCCGTCGCGGTCCAGCTCCTCGCGCAGAAGGCGGTTGACGGCCGCGGGATCCGCGCGTCCTTGCGTCCGCTTCATCACCTGGCCGACGAGCGCACCGATCGCGCGTTCCTTGCCCGCCCGTACGTCGCCTACTGCCTGCGGGTTGTCCGCGATCACCGCGCGGACCACCTCGCGCAGTGCCGCCTCGTCCCGGATCTGGACCAGCCCGCGCTCGGCGACGACCTCCTCCGGTCGGCGGCCGCTGGACAGCACCTCCGGCAGGATCTCCTTGGCGATGCGGCCGCTGATCGTCCCGTCTTCGACGAGGCGCACGAGTTCCGCCAGGTGGGCCGGAGTGATCGGCAGATCGCTCAGTTCCAGGTTGTGCTCGTTCAAATACGCGGCCAAGTCCCCGATCTGCCAGTTCGCGATCGCCTGCGGGCTGGGGTGTAGCCGCACCGCCTCCTCGAAGAAGTCGGCCCCCTCTCGCGTCTGTACGAGCACGCCTGCCTCGTGCGTCCCCAGGCCGTAGGCTGAGACGAACCGGTTGCGCCGGGCTTCGGGCATCTCCGGCAGACCCGATGCGATCTCGGCCAGCCAGGCCTCGGTCACCACCATCGGTACGAGGTCGGGTTCGGGGAAGTAGCGGTAGTCTTCAGCCTGCTCCTTCGTCCGCGAGGCGAACGTGACCCCGCGCCGCTCGTCCCAGTGGCGGGTCTCCTGCACCACCTCGCCGCCGTGCACCAGAACCTGGTGCTGGCGGGCCACCTCGAAGGCCAAAGCACGCTCCACCGACCGGATCGAGTTCATGTTCTTGACCTCGGTGCGCGTGCCCAGCTCTCCATCGGGGTGGCGCAGCGAGACGTTCGCGTCGCAGCGCAAGGTGCCTTCCTCCATGCGGCCCGTCGACACCTCCGCGTACTGCAGCACCTGGCGCAGCGCCCGAAGGAAGGCGCCGGCCTCCGCCGGAGACCGCAGGTCCGGTTGCGTGACGATCTCCATCAGCGGCACGCCGGAACGGTTGTAGTCCACCAAACTGTGGTCGGCGCCCGGGGGGTGGATCAGCTTGGCCGTGTCCTCCTCCAGGTGCACGCGCCGGATTCGGACCCGCCGCCGGCCGCCGTCGGTGTTGATCTCCAGATGGCCGTCCGTCGCCAGAGGCGGATGACCGGTGTACTGGTACTGCGAGATCTGGTAGTTCTTCGGGAGATCCGGATAGTAGTAGTTCTTGCGGTGGAACTGGGAGATCGGCTGGACCGTGCAGTGCAGCGCCAGCGCGGCCCGCAGCCCCAGTTCGACCGCTCGACGGTTGATCACCGGCAACGAGCCGGGCAAGCCCAGGCAGACCGGGCAGGTCTGCGTGTTCGGCGGTGCTGCAAACCGCGTGCTGCAACCGCAGAACATCTTGGACGCCGTCAGCAGCTGGACGTGGATCTCCAGACCGATGACGACCTCGACTTCCGGATCGCCGCCTGGGCGTTCGCCTGCGAGTCCCACCGGCGCTCCCGCGCTCATGCTGTGCCCCGCGCACCCAGCGGCGGGCGTGCCCTGTGCCACTCCGTCGCCTGTTCGTAGGCGTGCGCGGCGCGCAGGATTGTGGCTTCGTCGAACGGACGGCCGATCAGCTGCAGCCCGATCGGCAGCCCGCCGTCGAACCCGCACGGGACGGAGATCCCCGGCAGCCCGGCCAGGTTGACAGGGATCGTGTACACGTCGGACAAGTACATCTGCAGCGGGTCGTCGACCTTTTCGCCGATCCAGAACCCGGGTGTGGGCGAGACCGGTGTGGCGAGGATGTCCACGCGCTCGAAGCAGCGGTCGAAGTCGCGGCGCACCAGCGTGCGCACCTGCTGGGCCTTCTTATAAAAGCCCTCGTAGTAGCCGGCTGACAGCGCGAACGTACCCAGCATGATGCGCCGTTTGGCCTCCGCGCCAAAGCCCTCCGCGCGCGTCCTCGTGTACAGCGTATACAGGTCTTCCGCCCGCGGCGACCGGTGTCCGTAGGCCACGCCGTCGTAGCGGGCCAGGTTGCTGCTGACCTCCGCGCAGGCGATCAGGTAGTAGGTCGGCAACGCGTACTCCAGCGTCGGCAGCGCCACCTCCTCCACGACCGCACCCGCGCCTTCGAGGACCTTCACGGCGGTTAGAACCGCGTCGCGCACCGCCGGCCGCAGACCCTCGCCGAAGAACTCCGTCGGCACGCCGACGCGCAGGCCGCGCACGTCTGCGGTCAGCTGCCCGGCGAAGTCCGGCACGGGCAGGTCGACCGACGTCGAATCGAGCGGGTCGCGTCCGCTGATCGCCCTCAGCACCCACGCGCAGTCCGCCACGGTCCGGGCGAACGGCCCGATCTGATCCAGCGAGGAAGCGAAGGCGACCAGCCCGTAGCGCGACACCCGCCCGTAGGTCGGCTTGAGGCCGACGACGCCGCACAGCGCCGCCGGCAGACGGATCGAACCGCCGGTGTCTGATCCGAGCGCCGCCAGCGCAGCCCCGGCCGCCACCGCGGCCGCGGATCCGCCGCTGCTGCCCCCCGGCACCGCGTCGAGGTTCCATGGGTTGCGCGTCGGGCCGAACGCCGAGTTTTCGGTAGACGACCCCATCGCGAACTCGTCCAGATTCGTCTTGCCCAGCACGACGGCCCCCGCCGAGCGCAGCCGGCGGACGGCGGTCGCATCGTAGGGCGGCACGAAGTCGTGCAAGATCGACGACCCGCAGGTCGTCCGCACGCCCCGCGTGCATATGTTGTCCTTGATGGCGACCGCGAGGCCTGCCAGAGGGGGGGCGGGCTCGCCCGATGCGATCCGGGCGTCCAGCGCTGTGGCCTCCGCGCGCGCCGACTCGGCCGTGACCGTGATGTACGCGTGCACGACGTCGTCGACGGCAGCGATCCGGTCGAGGTACGCCTCTACGACCTCCGCCACCGACAGGTCCTTGCCGAGACGAGATCGGACTTCGGTGTAGGAAAGGGCCAGCAGATCGGTCATTCGTCGGGCTCTATGACACGCGGGACGACGACGAAGCCCTCGCGCGACTGCGGCGCCATCGCGATCACTTCGTCCATGGGGAGGGAGGGGTCGACCCGGTCGTCGCGGAAGACGTTCGTCACCCGAACCGCGTGCGACGTCGCCTCCACCCCCTCGGTGGACAGCCGGTCCAGCGCTGCGAAGTGCGCGAGGATCGCGTTGAGCTGCTCGCCGAACCGTTCTCGTTCGGTTTCGGTCAGCTCCAGGCGGCTGAGCCGCGCGACGTAGGCGACGGTGTCCGGTGTGATCCGCATGAGATCCTCGTGTCGAAGATCCGGGGAGCCTTGCGTATCGTAGCACGGGTGTCGCGCACGTCGCCAATGCGCCGGGCAGGTGACCGGCCTGTCGCAGCCCACACCCAGGTGAACCCGCACGGTGCGACGTGCGTACTCCCAAGCAGAGGATCGGAGGTCGGACAAAGGGGACGGGAGGTGTGCCGTGTTCTCCGGCAACACCGAATTGATCTTGGTGCTGCTCACCGTCTTCGTGCTCCTGCTGATGGCCAGCGCGGGGCGGTTCGTCATCCAGTAGGTTCGGCCCTCGACGCGGGTGGGAATCGCCGCATCCAGGCGCGGGCGCCGCGTGCTCAGGCCTTGGCGTGACCGAGCGTGTGCAGGGCCCGCCGCAGCAGGCCGCGCGTGAGCGCGACCTTGTAGGCGTTGCGGCCCAGAGGTTTGGCCATCTCCAGTTCCCGCTCGACCGCCTGCTCGACGCGCTGACTGTGGAGGGGCTGGCCCACCAGTGCCTGTTCGACCGCCCGGGCCCGCCACGGCACCGGCGCCACGCCGCCCAGGCAGACACGCAGTCCGGTGACGCGGCCGTCCTCGACGCGCCCGGCGACCGCCACGCTGGCGAGCGCGAACGACCAGGCTGCGCGGTCCATCGCCTTGAGGTACAGGCTGCGCGTCCCGTCCGCCGGCCGGGGTACGATCACCGCGGTCACGATCTCGCCGCGGCCGAGCGCCAGGTGGTGGCGGGCATTGGCCGACGGGTGGACGAACAGCTGCTCCAGTGGGATCTCACGGTTCCCCCCCGGGCCGGCGATCCGGACGCGCCCATCGAGCGCGACCAGCGCGGGAGCGAGGTCGGACGGGTGCACGTCGTAGCACGGTCCGCCGCCGAGGATCGCATGCAGCCGGTTCTCGCCGTCTGCGGCCGAGCACCGGTCCCCGCCCCGCCGCAGGCACGGGAAGTCCTGCCGGTAGTACCAGCAGCGTGAGTGCTGGCAGAGGTTGCCGCCGACCGTTCCCTGGTTGCGGATCTGCCAGGACGCCGCAGCCCGTGCCGCTTCGGCGAGTGCCGTGTAGCGCGTGCGGACGGCGCGGTGGGCGGCGAGGGCGCTCAACGTGACGCAGGCGCCGATCCGCAGCCCCTCGGACCCGGAGCGGATCCCGTCCAGCCCACGCACCGAACCGAGGCTCACCACGACGGCCGGTGTTACGATACCGTCTTGTATCAGCGGGATCAGGTCCGTGCCGCCGGCTAGGATCGCCGCGCCCTCCTGTCGGGCTGCCCGGACCGCCGAACGGAGGGTCTTCGCCTGCAGGTACGCGAACGGGTTCACGGAAACTCCACGTTGCGCCGCCCGGTCACCGACACCACGGCTACAGTTGCCCCGACCGCCGTGCCTGCTCGACCGCCGCCAGCACGACTTCGCGTCGGATCGGAAGGTGTGTGATGCGCACGCCCAGCGCATCCGAGACGGCGTTGGCGATCGCCGCCGCGGTCGGGATGATCGGCGGTTCGCCCATGCCCTTGGCACCCAGGTTGTTGGCTGCGTCGTCGCTGGCCTCGATCATGTAGTGCTCGATCACCGGCGCGTCTTGGGCCGTCGGGATCTTGTAGTCCTCGAGGTTGGCGTTCACCGGCCGGCCTGTGGCCGGGTCCAGCAGCCGCCCTTCGGTGAGCGCGAAGCCTACGCCCTGCAGGATGCCGCCTTCGACCTGGCTGCTGAGGGTGAGTGGGTTGATGATCCGGCCGCACTCGTGCACCGCGACGATCCGCAGCACGTGGATGTCTAAGGTGTCGACGTCCACCTCCACCTCGGCGAACTGAGCCCCGAACGTCCGCAGGCGCTGGTCGGCGGCGTTGGGGCCCCGAAAGCCGCGGCCCAGGATCTGGAAGTTGCCCAGTTTTTCGGCCACCGCGCGAAACGACAGACGTCGGGTCGGCGCGCCCGCTACCTCGATCTCGCCGTCGTCCGCCCGCAGGTCGGCGGGGTCGGCCTCCAGCATCTGTGCGGCGAACTCCAGCACCTGCCGATGGGCGTCCGCAGCCGCCATGCGCACCGCGGGCCCCACCGAGGCCAGGGTCTGGCTGCCGGCCGACAGCGGGGAGTACGGGTTTTCGGTATCCCCCAGGTGGACGGTCACTCGCTCGATCGGAAGCCCCAGCTCCTCGGCGGCGATCTGGGCGAGTACGGTGCGGGTGCCCGTACCGATGTCCTGCGTGCCGGTGATCACCTCTGCGCTGCCGTCCCGGTTGAGGCGCACCATCGCATACGCAGGCGGGCCGCCGGCGCCACCCCAGATCTGGCTGGCCATCCCCAGGCCGCGCCGCTTGGTGCCCTGCGGCAGCCGGCCGCGGCGCTGCCATCCGATCCGTTCCGCTCCCAGGTCGTAGGCGCGCAACAGGTGCTTGGCGGAATAGGATTGCCCGGTGGCCGGGTCGCGGTCCGCGTGGTTGCGGCGGCGAATCTCCAGCGGATCGATTCCCAGCCGCGCGGCGAGTTCGTCCATCGCGACTTCCAGGCCCACCGTTCCCTCCACGTAACCGGGAGCGCGGAAGGCCGCGAACGGTCCGGTGTGCGTGAAGACCCCGACTTCCTCCGTGCGCACGTTCGGGCACGCGTACAGTTCGCGGAACGGCCCGCCGATCGCAGGCGCCCAAGCCGCGTAGGCGCCCAGCTGTGTGTAGAGGGTCGCGTCGATCGCCACCAGGGTCCCATCGCCGCGCGCGCCCAGCCGGATCCGTTGCAGCGACGCGCCGCGGTTTCCGGCGCAGAGGTTCTCCTCGTGGCGATCCAGTCCGCACCGCACCGGCCGTCCGGTCATGCGCGCGAAGTGCGATGCGATCAGGGTGTACTTGCCGACGGCGTTCTTGCTGCCGAACCCTCCGCCCATGAACTGCTTGAGGACGCGCACGCGGTCGACGCCCAGGCCGAAGGCGGCGGCGAGCGCGTCGCGGACACCGAAGATGTGCTGCGTGGACTCCCAGACCGTCAGCCGGTCCCCTTCCCACTGCGCCACCGCAATGTGTGGCTCCATGGAGTTGTGCAGGGCGCAGGCCGTCCGCACCTCCAGCTCGACGACCACATCGGCACCGGCGAGCGCGCGCTCGACGTCGCCTCGGACGTAGGGTGGCTCGCGCAGCAGGTTGCCCGACTCCCACACGCGCGGTGCATCGGGTGCGATCGCGTCCTCGATGTCGGTGACGAACGGAAGGGGTTCGTAGTCCACCTCGATGCACCGCAGCGCCTGCTCGGCGATCTCCTGGGTTGCGGCGCACACCGCCGCCACCTCGTCCCCCGCGTAGCGCACGACGTCCTCGAACAACCGCCACCGCCGCCAGACCAGGTCGCAGTTGTGGCGGGTGGCTACCCCGAAGACCCCGGGCATGCGTTCGGCCCGCTCGGTCCGGACGGCCCGGATCCGCGCGTGCGCGTGGGGCGACCGCAAAAACCGCACATGCAGCGTCCCCGGCGGCGCCAGGTCCGCCGTGTACGTCGCCCGTCCGGTGGCGCGCAACGGGCCGTCGACGCGCGGGATCGGTTTGCCGACGTAGCGGAAGGAGGTCTGCTCGTACGGCGGCAGGTCCTCACCCTCGACGACGACCTCGCGCTCCTCGATGCGGCCTTCGAACTCGACTTTGGTCTTGACGATCCTCGGCACGGCGCAAGCCTCGATCGAAAGAATGCGGCTCTCGGTGGCCGCCGGGTGCCATCGACCCGTTGCGTGCGCGGACCAGCCCTGCCCCTACCCGCCGTGCGCCCTCATCGCGCCCGCGGCGGTCAGGACCGCGCGCAGGATCTTCGGGTAGGAGCCGCAGCGGCACAGGACGCCGGACATCGCCTCCCGGACCTCGGCCTCGGACGGTTCGGGTCGGGTGCCCAGCAGCGCCTTCGCCGTCAGGATCTGCGCCGGGGTACAGTAACCGCACTGCAGCGCATCGTGTTCGACGAACGCCCGCTGGATCGGGTGCAGCGCCCCGCCGTCCAGGCCCTCGATCGTCGTGATCTGGCGTCCGGCGCACGTGACGGCCAGCAGCAGACAGCTGTACACCGCCCGGCCGTCGACGAGCACCGTACAGCCACCGCAACTGCCGCGCTCGCAGGGATCCTTGGTCCCGCGCAGGTGCAGGTCGTCCCGAAGAACCCGCAGCAGGGTGCGGTGGGCCGTGATGTCGAGGCTGTGGTCCCGGCCGTTGACGCGGAGCACGACCACGCCTAGTCCCCTTCGCTCCTGTAGTGTTCGCGAATGATGCGTTCGGCTTCCGGCACGATCGCGTTCCAGTCGGCGTCGGGGTCGCGCGTCAGCGTGATGAAGTCGTTCAGCAAGAAGACCATCCGCACGCCCGGCACCGACAGGAGTCTGCGGGCCAGGGGCGCCTCGGCGGCCTGTTCGACCGCGGTGTACGTCTGGCTCTTCCCCTCAGTCACCCGGCGGTCCAGGATGAACTTCAGGGCGTGCACGTTGGGTGTGGGCTGCACGTCGATCCGCACGGCGCACCCTCCGTCCGCACCACCGTCAGGCGGAACCTCCAACAGCGTACCGTCCCGTGGCGCGGTCGGGCAGTCTTGACAAATTCACGCGCGGCGCTCAGGCGGATCCGGCGACTGCGCCGCGCGGTCGTACCTCACCGCGTTCCCGGCGTGCCGCCGAGGGCGGAATGCCCATCTCCTCGCGGTACTTGGCCGCCGTCCTCCGCGCGATGCGGATGCCCTCGCGCCGCAGCCGCGTTGCGATCTCACGGTCGGTGTACGGCGCGTCCGGTTCTTCGGTGGCCACCAGGTGGCGGATGCGTTCCTTGACCGGCAGCGAACCGTCGAAGAAGACCTGGCAGCTGACGACCCGCCCGCTGGGCAGCTGCACGTACTTCCCGTCCAGCGCGCGGCTGACGGTGGACTCGCTCACCCCCACCTGGGCGGCCACCATCGCCAGCGTCAAAGGCTTGAGGTGCTCCACCCCCCGGTCGAGGAACTCGCGCTGCGCCTGGACGATGGCCTCGACGATCGACCGCAGCGTCCAGTTCCTCCGCTTGACCGTCTCGATGAACAGCTTCGCCCGGTTGACGTGGTCGCGGATGTGTTCCCGCGCGTGCGCAGCGAACTCCTCCGGAGACCTGCGGGCGCGGCGGTACAGCTCGCGGTACACGTCGTTCACCCGCAGGCCCATCGCCGGAGGTCCGGCGACTTCGACCGCGTAGCCCCGGGGGGTCCGCACGATCACGACGTCCGGACGCGGCACCTCCTGCGGGCGCAGGCGCCCTCCGCCCTCGCGCTCGGCCTCGTAGCGGTCCGCCGGGTATGGCACCAGATGCCGGCGGATGTAGGTGTGCACGTCGCGGACCGCCTGCGGCGTGGTGCCCAGCCGCTGGGCGATCTTCGCGTACTGTCCCCGCCCGAGGTCGGGCAGCAGACCTTCCATGACGATCCGCTGGGCGAGGCCGTTCGTCTCCGAGGGTTCGAGCGCCCGCAGCTGCAGCAGCAGGCACTCCTCGACCGAGCGTGCGGCGACACCGGTCGGCTCGAACGTCTGGATCAGTGCCAGGACTTCCTCGGCGGTCCGCCGCGACACGCGGAAACGGCCGGCCGCCTCGTCCAGGTCCGCCACCAGATAGCCGCGCTCGTCAACACTGCCGATGAGGAACTCCGCCAGGGCGCGGCGGCGTCCTTTGAGATCCCGGGCGCCCAGCTGGAGCAGCAGGTAGTCTTGAAGCGACACCTCCGCCATCACGTGCGCGACAGGGTCGAAGTCGTCGTCCGCCGAACGCGTCGACGGCACGGTTTCCTCGCCCAGCGGCTCACCCAGCACGTGGCCGCAGGCGTGGCACAGCGGCCCCCTCATCTCGGCCCCGCACCTCGGACAGGCGCTCTCCGCGCGTTCCAGCGCGGGGTTGGCGTGGAGCTCCTCCTCGATGCGGACTTCCAGTTGCGGCAGCGGCAGCACCAGGACGGCGTTGACCGCCATGAGCTTGGGGACCATCCGCTGCTGCGGCAGCGGGGCGATCTCGACCCCAGGACGGATCTCCATGGTCGCTTTTCAGCGCCCTCCCCTTCGGCCGACGCCCCGTCAGGCCGGACCCTCACCGGCCGCGGGCCTTTCTGGGTTCCGGTGCCTCCGCCGCCGGTGGGGCGATGCCGTGCTGGTCCATCTTCTTGCGCAGGGCAGCCGCCGACAGCCCCAGCGTCTTCGCTGCGGTCCGGGTGTCCCACTCGGTGTGCTGCAACACCCTGACGATGTGCTGCCTCTCCACCGCCGCCAGCGCGGGGATGGCCTCTTCTGCCGGCGCGGGTACGCCATCGCCCAGCCACAGGTCTTCGGCCCAGATCTCCGTGGTGCGCGACAGGATGACCGCGCGCTCGACGGCGAACTCCAGCTCCCGCACGTTGCCCGGCCACGTGTACCTGCGCAGCTTGCGCACCGCTTGCGCACTGAACCCCTGGATCGGTTTGCGATAGCGCTCCCGGTACTTCTCCAAAAAATGCTGGGCCAGCACGGGGATGTCGTCGGGCCGGTCGCGCAGCGGGGGCAGTTCGATCGGCACCACACTGAGCCGGTAGAAGAGGTCCTCACGGAAGGCACCGTTGCGGATCGCCTGGCGCAGGTCCTTGTTCGTCGCGGCGATGACGCGGACGTCGACGCGGATGACCCTGTTGCCGCCCACGCGCTCGAATGCCCGCTCCTGCAGCACGCGCAGCAGTTTCACCTGCATCGCCGCGCTCATGTCGCCGATCTCGTCCAGGAAGATCGTCCCCCCGTCGGCCGCCTCAAACTTGCCCATGCGGCTGCCAACTGCGCTGGTGAACGCTCCCTTCTCGTGGCCGAACAGTTCGGTCTCCAACAGGGTCTCGGGGATCGCCCCGCAGTTGATCGGCACGAACGGTCCTTCGGCGCGGTGGCTCTGGTAGTGAATGGAGCGCGCAAGCACTTCCTTGCCGGTCCCCGTCTCTCCGTACAGGAGGACGGTCGCGTCGGTCGGCGCCACCGCCGCCGCCACGCGCAGCACCTCCTGCATCTTCGGCGAGGTGCCGATGATGCCCTCGAACTTGAACGTCCGCCGCAGCTCCTCGTGGAGCTGGCGGTTCTCCTCCAGCAGCTGCTCGTGTTCGAGCGCGCGGCGGATCTTGACGAGCAGCTCGTCCTGCTTGAACGGCTTGGGGACGTAGTCGAACGCGCCGTTGCGCATCGCCTCGACGGCCATCTCCAGCGTGCCGTATCCGGTGACGATGATGACGATCGCGCTGGGGTCGACGCGCCGCAGCTCGCGCAGCACCGTCATCCCATCCATCTTCGGGGTGCGCACGTCGAGCAGGATCAGGTCGAACTCACCCGACTGCGCACGCGCCAGGCCGGCGGCTCCGTCCGCGGCGGTCTCCACCTCGAACCCCTCGCGCCGCAGAATCTGCGTGATCAGGGTCCGGATGTTCTCCTCGTCGTCGACAACCAGGACGCGTTTCGCCATGGGCTCCCGAGACCGCCTTTCGGCACTCCGGCCCGGAACTCCTATGGCGAACCGGATGGCGGGGGGGCGATGGGGAACGGGGTTCAGGGATACGGGCGATGTCGAAGTCCGTCAGCCCGGGTCGCCCCGACGATGTCGGCGAGCAGACGGCTGCGGACGGCGCCCAGCGTCCCGACGTCGCACACCGCTCCGTTGCGATAAGCGACGACGAGCCCCGAACGCGCTGGCACCCGTTCGCCCGGCAGCACGACGCCGACCAGGTTGGTCGGGTCCGCCGCCGAGACAACCACGACCTCGCGTTCGGCGGGCGCCCGCCGGACCGCGCGCAGCGCCTCGAGCGCCTCCGGCAGGGCGAACTGCTCGCCAGCAAACCCCGAGACGAAACGGCCTCCACGGATCCGCTGCTGCGCCTCCCATCTGCGGTAAATGTCGACCAACACCCGCCACGGCGGGGCGCACCGTTCCCGTGCGCACAGTTCGCGGAAGACGACCCCGTAGCGCACCAACAGGTGCTGGGCCATCGCCTCGTGCCGCCGCTGTGGCGTCACCATCTCGTCGGGCGGGCGCCACAGACCCCAGCGTCCCGTCGGCACGTACCTGCCGAACGCCGCGGAGAATCGGGTCGGGACCGCGCGCAGGTTGCGGGTCCTCTGGCGTGCACGCGCGGCTTGGCCGAGCAGCACCCGCAGCCCGGCGACCCCATCCCCCGTCACCAACCCCGCGCAGACGCACTCCCAAAGGGCGTCTTCGACCTCCGCGGCGAGCAATCCGCAGCCCCGGACGATGTCCGTGAAAAACGACGCGCCGTGGGTGGACAGGAAACGCACCACTTCCTGCGCGGCGCCCGACAGACACCGCACGTCGGGGTCGGCACCGCGCGGAGGTAAGATCAGCGGAATATGCTCGCGGAGCATAAACGCGATCGGTGTGCTGCGGGTGGGTACCGGCCGCCGATCGATCCCATTCGTCTGACCGGCCTCCTCGTCGCCGCCGGTGAGCCGGCCCCACGCCACCACCCCCGAGAGGCACAGCGTCTCCAGGTCGGCGGGGCTGTAGCCCGCCACACGGGCAGGGAAGACCCACGACTCCCACGCCGGCGCCGGCAGCTCCAGTCCCTGGAGCTGGCGAATCACCTGCGCCAGGCCCTCGCGGCCGTGCAGCTGGGTGCCCGGCTGGACGTGCTGCCAGCGCAGTAAGAATCGCACGAAGTCAGTCGCACAGACCGGTTCGACCTCCCGCCGCAGCGTCGCAACGGTCAGCCGGTGGATCCGGGCCAGCACGCGCCGGTCGCACCACTCCTCGGCACCCGCTCCCGGCGTGAAGGTGCCGCGCAACACCGCCCCGAGCGACTCCAGCGCGACCATCGCGCAAGCGACCTCGGATGGATCGAGACCCAAGCGGCGGGCAAGATCCGGGACGGTGACCGGCCCCAGGTGCTGCGCCCATCCCCCGACGATGCACCGAAGCGCCTCTTCGCGCGTGGGCTCCGCCCGACTGCGGCGCAGCGGCGGCGCGACGACGGTAGGTTCGATGCGGACGTCGCCCAGCGCCCGGCGCGTGGACTCCAGGCGCTCGGCCGCGACGTAGGCCCGCATCAAAGTGCCCGAGGGTGCGGCCCACGACGCCACGGTCGCGCGTCGGTCGGACACCAGGCGCTGGGCCAATCCCTCCCACGCCCCGGCCTCGGAGATCGGCAGCAGGACCACCGACAGCAAGAAGTCGTGCAGTTCGTCGGCGTCGCGCACGTCGGGCCACACCTGCGCGCGCACCGTCTCGATCGCGACCGGATCGAGCGCCCCTGCGCCCCTGGCGAGTTCGGGGTCAGTCCGGCGCAGCGCGACCGCCCGCGCGCGGCGTTCCTCCAGCGGCGCTTCGTCCAGGAACGCATAGGGATTCGCGTTGAGGATCTCGTGCGACATCGGCGACGGCCGCGGGGTCTCCACGGCGACCGCCTCGATCTCGCCCGCCTCGATGCGCTCAAGGATCGTTCGCAGCCCCTCGGTGTCCATCCACCCGTGCAGGCAGTCGCGCAGCGTCTCGGTGACGAGCGGGTGGTCGGGCGGTGTGATGGGACCTGGTGGACGGTTGTCCTGGCAGGCGACCTGCTCCGGAAACACCGATGCGAGCAAATCCTCCGAGCGCATCCGCTGGATCGGCATCGGGACCCGGCGGCCACGCTCGAACCGCAGCAGGGCCAGCGACCGCTGTGCATTCTGCCGGAAACGGGTTCCGAACACCGGGTGCTGCAGGACGGATTGCGTGAGGCTGTCCAGCAGATTGTGCGGACGGACGAACGCGAACACGCTGTCCAGCGGAAAGCTGTGCTGCTCGCCCAGCGACAGCACGATCCCGTCGTCGGTCGCCGCGGCCTGCAGCTCGAAGTCGAACGTCACGCAAAAACGCTTGCGCAGCGCGAGTCCCCACGCCCGGTTGATCCGGGCGCCGAACGGGGCATGAACGACCAGCTGCATCCCTCCGGCCTCGTCGAAGAAGCGCTCCGCAACGACGCGCCGCCCCGTCGGCACCCTTCCCAGGGCCAGCTGGGTCTGGCCCACGTACTCGACGATCTGCTCCGCCCCACCGCGGTCGACCCCGCAGTCGGCCTGCAGCCAGGCGATCGTCGCCTCACGATCCACCAGCCCGGCTTCCACCCGTTCGCGCACCGCTGCCACAGCTTCGGACAGTTCCGGGGTGCGCGCGGGTGCTTCGCCCAACCAGAACGGGACCGACGGCGGCTGGCCGCCGGCATCGACCACCCGGACGCGGCCGGACTCCACCCGTCGGATCCGCCAAGAAGCGTTGCCGAGGAGGAAGACGTCACCCTCCATCGACTCCACGGCGAAGTCTTCGTTGACTTTGCCGAGGAACGTCTCCGTGGGATCCTCCACCACGTCGTAGTCGGCAACGTCGGGGATCGCCCCACCGCAGGTAATCGCGGCCAGGCGCGCGCCCCGCCTTCCCCGGACGATGCCGTGGACCCGGTCGCGGTGCAGCCACGCACCCCGCCGCCCGCGGGAGGTGGCCACGCCGTCGGCGAGGACCTCCAGGACGTCCTCGAAGTCGTCGCGCCGCAGGCTCCGGTACGGATGTGCACGCCGGACCATCTCCCACAGTTCGGCTTCGCGCATCTCGCCGGCCGCGCACTCCGCGACGATCTGCTGGGCGAGGACGTCCAGCGGGCCAGGGGGGAGCACGATACGGTCGAGTTCTCCTTCCCGAGCGGCGCGAACGCACGCCGCGCACTGGATGAGCTCGTCGCGGGTGAGCGGGAACAAAACCCCCTTGGGCGTGCCGAGCACGCCGTGACCGGAGCGTCCCACCCGCTGCAGCATCGTCGAGATCGCACGCGGTGCCCCAATGTGGCACACCAAGTTCACGTGGCCGATGTCGATCCCGAGTTCCAGCGAGGCGGTTGCGACGACGACCGGGACCTCGCCCGACCGCAGCCCACTCTCGGCGGCCCGCCGCATCCGCAACGACAGGCTCCCGTGGTGCGCTGCGACCTTGCCCTCGCCCAGCCGCTGGGTGAGCAGGTGGGCCACCCGCTCCGCCATGCGGCGTGTGTTCACGAACACCAGGGTCGTCCTGTGCTCGCCTGCCAGCCGCGCGATCCGGTCGAGGACCTCGCCGCGCAGCTCGTGCGTGGCAACAGGCCCTAGGGGCTGGGAGGGGACCCACACCGACAGGTCCCAACGGCGCCGGTGGCCGGCGTCGACGATCTGGCACCGTCCGTCGCTCCCGACGAGCAGCTGCGCCACCTCCTCCACCGGCCTGACGGTGGCCGACAGCCCGATTCGCTGCAGGCGACGGCCGGCCAGCCGGTCCAACCGCTCCAGCGACAGGGCCAGGTGCGCGCCGCGCTTGTCCGGGGCGATCGCGTGGATCTCGTCGACGATGACCGCGCCCGCGGTGCGCAAGAAGCGACGGCTGCGCTCGGCGGTCAGCAGGATGTACAGAGACTCCGGCGTGGTGATCAGGATGTGCGGAGGCTTGCGCACCATGCCCTCGCGCTCGCCCGCCGTCGTGTCGCCCGAGCGGACCGCCACCCGGATCTCGGGCAGGGGCGATCCCATCGAAGCGGCCAGATCGCGGATCTGCCGCAGCGGTTCGGTCAGGTTGCGGTGGATGTCGTTGCCCAGTGCCCGCAGAGGTGAGACATAGACGACCGCGGTCTCGTCGGCGAGCTGCCCCGACTCCGCCCGCCGCACGAGGTCGTCGATGGCCCACAGGAACGCCGCCAGCGTCTTGCCGGAGCCCGTGGGCGCGCAGATCAGCACGTGCTCGCCGCGTGCGATCGCCGGCCAGCCCATGCGCTGCGGCGCTGTGGGTCCACCCAGCGTGGTCCGAAACCAGGCAGCGACGGTGGGATGGAATCCGTACAGGATGTCCATGGACGGGCGGTCAGCGGTCGGAGCCCAGTCCCCGCCGGGCTGCCCGCAAGCCAATCCCCCTCTTCAATGCAATCGCGCCGCCTCGCCCAACGTCGGCATCTCCGTGGCCCAGCAGGCGACGCGGGCAAACTGCAGCAGGTGCGGCAGATAGGTGCGGATGTGGATCAGCACGCGTTCGGGAGCGGTGACGGTGTCGGCGAACATCAGACTCCAGCGCGTCTCCACCATCGCCGCCATCCACAGCGCGTGCTCCATCGTAAGCAGTCCCAGGTCGGCCAGCGGCAAGAAGACCTGCCAGCGCCGAGGTGGGCGCGGCACGTCGTAGGTGGTAAGCATCGCCTTCGCGATTCCGGTCGCCGCCCCCGCCGCATTGGAGAACCACCCGATCATCTGGTTCACGCGCTCGGCGTCCTGGACCGCCTCCTCGATCTCGCGCGTGCCGACCTCGATGACCGCCAGCGAGGTGAGCACGCGGCCCAGGCGCCACCCCACCCGCACCGGATCCACCATCTTCATCGGCTGCCCCGACCGCGGCCGGAAGGTCGGTACGCCCTCCCCGAGCGAGCGGCTCTGCTGCAGCAGTTCGCGTGCCTCCTCCAGCAGGCGCGGCCTCTCGGCCTGCATCCGCTCTTCGGTCATCTGTACGAACCGCTCGCGTGCGACCGGGTCGTTGTCCACCAGCACCGACCCGTAGTGGATCATCTCGTGCGCCACCTGTGGCAGGTGCTGGTTGAGGGCCGAGGGCATCAGCACACCGTGCGCCGGGCCCAGCGGATTGTCGTGCGCCAGCCGTTCCATGTACGCGGAGACGTCTTCCTCCGACGACTCCGGAGGCAGGACGATCCCGATCTCGATGTCGCTGTCGGGATGGGTCTGGTCGTCAGCGTACCGGCCGTACAGGTACACCGCAGCGACTTCCGCGGATCCCCGGAAATACACGCGCAGCTCGTCGAACGCGCTGCCCATGCCCCTATGCTACTGCGAACGCCCTCGACCCGCCAGGCGACGGCAGCCAGCCGCGTGGCGCAGCCGACCCCCTGTGCGCCGCGCCTGGTCGGTTGCCGAACCATAGAGGAAGTCTATCGATGGCCAAGAACCTTTCTGATGGACGGTTCCCTTCCATGGACATCCAGAATCTCGAAGCGTTTTTGCACGTCGCCCGCGAGCGCAGTTTCACCCGCGCCGCCGCGGCGCTGTTTTTGACGCAGCCCTCCGTCACCGCGCGGATCCAGGCGCTCGAGCAGGAGATCGGCCGGCCGCTGTTCGAGCGGCGCGGGCGCACCGTGCGCCTGACCGAGGCGGGCGAGGCGCTGATGCCCTATGCCGTGCGCGCGATCGAGCTGCTGCAGGAGGGCAGCGAGGCGGCGCGCGAGGCCGAGGGCCACGGCAGCGTGCTCGTCGGGGCGACGGTATCGGCCGCCACCGCGCTCCTCCCCGATCTGGTGGAAGCCTTCCGACGCCGCCGAGCGGGCGCGCGCATCGTCGTCCGCTACGGTCACTCCAACGAGGTGCTGGAGTTGCTCCGCGACGGGCTGGTAGACGTCGGGTTCGTCGTGCGGCCGCTGCACGAGCCATTGATCTCGATCGAGCCGCTGCTGTCCGACGACATCGTGCTGGTCGTGCCGCCCCGCCACCCGCTCAGCCGGCGGCGCGGGCTGCACGTGCGCCACCTCGCCGGCCACACGCTGATCGCGATGCAGTGGGGCGAGGGATTCGAGGAGTTCGAACGCTGGATGCAGGACGAACTCGGGCTGCGCGCGGCGATCGAAGTGGACGGCATCCCCCTCGGCGTGGTCCTCATCGCGCGCGGCACCGGCGTGGGGTTCGCACCCCTGCGATCCGTCGCGCCGTACGTCCGCGGCGGCATGGTCCGGACCCGCTCGGTCCGTGGGCTGCCCGAGACCCGCCGCGAGATCTTCCTCGCCCTCCGCAGGGTCGGCCGGCTGTCGGCGAGCGCGCGGGCATTCGTCGCCCTCGCCCGCGCCCGACTCGCCGCCCGACGCACCGCGCGCGCCGGGCGCGTCCCGTCATCCCCTCGCGCCCGCCCTTCGCGCCGCTGAACCGCCTCAAGCGCGCGCTGCTCTCGGCAGGACACGACTCGCCCTCGGGGCTCTCGATCGATGCACCCAGACGCCGCTACCCACCGAGTGGTCCACCCGGCCCGTTGGGGCTTCCTTCCGTCTGCCACCAGACGCGCACACGCAGGCGCGCACCTCTGTGCATAAGTCCCAGACCTGCACGACGGCACGAAGCAACCACCGCACGAAGAGCCAGGCCTGACTGGACCGGATTTGCCGCGTCCAAGGCGAAGGTCCCAGCCGTTCAGCGGAGGCTCGCCAGGGCAGGCCGCAGGCGCTGCCCCACGAGGGCCAGCCGCTCGACCCGGCTCGTTGCTGTACGTACTTGTGTGCGCGGACCACACGACCGGTCCGTCACCCTATACTGTGGAGAGCACCTAAGTGGCTCCGTCTCCATGAGCAGGAACCACCCGGCCGCGGGTCGCACCGCTGGAAGGCCCTTGAGCTGGTCGAGGATTGCGTCGCGGCGGCGCTGGTACTCAGTGACTGCTGCGGCCAAGTCCGCGGCCGGGCCGCGGAGAGCGGCCAGCGCCCCCGCCTGCGCAGTTCCTCCTGGAGTGAGCCCGTTGTAGATGTGCGCCCTGGCCACGTCATCGGCGAGATCCCGCGGTGCCACAACCCATCCGATTCTCCACCCGATCATCCGCTGCTCGATCGTCACGCAGCACGTGGAGAACCAGTCCGCCATGCCTGGCAAGGAGGCAGGATGACGGTAGGGATGGCCGTCAAAGAGGATCACGGGGATCCCACGCATGCAGGTAGCTTCAATGGAGCCGCGGTCGAGTGACCGCGGAAACAGCCGACGCCACAACGCGCTCCGATAAGGTCTCCTAGCCAGTGTTCGCGAGAGCGTTGCCTCTTCCTCCTATGCACAGGAAGCTCGGTCGAGGATCCCACGCTGGGAAGCCAAGAACAGCGAGGCTCGTAACCCTGCGAGAGGTCCCCACGGATCGACTTTCCACCTCACCTCTCGCACGCTCCCGCACAGGTATTCGGTTGTCAAGGATCAGCGCAGTCCTAAATGACGCGGTGTCGCACCGGCGCCGGGAACACGGTCCCGGTTAGGGATCGAATCCTGAGTGCCGCACGACCGCGGATCGGGCCCAGGTCCACGATGTGGACCGCGTCTTCCCCAAGACTTACCACATTACGGAGTCTCTCCTCCATGAGCAAAAGCTCCATCGGCGACAGGTCGCATACAAACACCGAATACTGAAGGGGATCGCCGTAGCCAAGCATGGTCTGGTGTGTTCGACGCAATCGCTTCGGCTCCCTGACATCGTAGCAGACGACGAACCTGTGTCGGATCGTATCCTTCATCTCCTTCATCGCGTGACAAACGGTCTGTACTCTCCAACCTCGCCCTCCACGACTCGAGCCATGAGCCGCGCCTGGACCTCCAGGACGCGGCGGTAGCTCACCGAATAACCGAACAGCGGATGCCGGATCAGGGTCTCCATGCGAGCTTCATACGTCTCCAATACCTTCTTCCGTCCCCTATCTCGCAGGGCACACGCCGGTCCCCGGCGGACGAAATCGGACTCATCCAGCATGTCGTTGTTCAGCAACGTCAACACCGTGGAATCGGCAATGATGGGACGGAACTCCTCGGCAAGATCGAGGGCGAGCGACGGCCTGCCGTAGCGAACCCTGTGAAAGAAACCTAGATACGGGTCAAGGCCAGCCGCCAAGACTGCACGGACGCACTCCTTCGCAAGCAAAGAGTACAAGAAGGACAGCAGCGCATTTACCGGATCGGTCGGCGGGCGTCGTGTGCGCGTAGAAAAATCGAACTCCGCAGTGGTCTTCAGCATGCCGGCAAACTGAGAGAAGTACAGACGTGAAGCCGTGCCCTCTACCCCGAGCAGCCGATCCGCAGATCGAACGCGCTCGGCCGCGCGCGCCAGGCGGGCCATTTCTTCCAGAACGGCGTCGCTGACGGTTCGATGGTTCCGTCGTAGCAGCGTGCGCTGGTTGCGAATCTTCCCCGATACGAACGCCCTCCCCAACCTGAGCGCCGTCCGATCGTCCGTGGCGGCCCTATATTGAGCAAGACGCAAGAGCACGTTCCTCTGCGTCGGGGACGTCGTCACGGCGATCAACCAGCCGCCGTACGTGTGATGGAGAATGGGTGCGCCCCGCTCCATCAGAGCGCGGACTGCTGCAGCGGTCAGGTGCACATGGCCGAAGAGTGACAGTTCAGCCACGTCGATGAGGCGGACGTACTCGGTTTCTCCTTCCGCCTTACGTATCGTCAGGCGCTCCCCCGACTTGCCGACGGTGGCTCCCTGTGTGACCACGTAAAGCGGGCCGGCTTCATCGCGGGCTGGGATCAGCCGGCGCACCTCGTCGACATCGACTCCCCGTAGCAGATTGATCTCATCGGGCAAACAGATCCCAACGAGGCTGCACCGAGGGCACTTTGGACTGTCGACCAGTGGGGGTGGAGGCAGAGGATTCGCAATCGCACTGCGAATTCCGCGAACTGCGTCCAGCGTGCGGTCGATCAAAGCCGCATCGAAGGGTACAACGAAGCGCTGGCGCGTGCCTGCATAATAGATCACTCCCTCGTCGCAGCGGTATCCGTTCTCACGCAAAATCAATCCCTGCACGCAGAGCTGGACGCGCTCCGGTTCCCAAGGCCCTTCCCGCCCAGGTGACCCTTTCTTGTAGTCGACGGGACGAACTCGACCGCCTTCTCCTTCGAGCAGATCAATGCGCGCGATGAGGCCCAGAGATGGGGCAGACAGTAGCACCCCCCGAGCGGTGATTCGGTCTTCCGGTTCCAGGTCCACTGGATCAGGCAGAGAACCTTCCTCCCGATCCACGCGGCGGTGGACCGCCGCGCCCTGGAGAGTGTCTGTATTGTGCACGAACTCGCCCTGCGCCCACTCCAGGTAGAAAAGACGCGGGCAGTAGACGAACTCACTCACCATACGAGCTGGAACGAGCTCGGCGGCTTCACCCTCGGGCAGAACCCTGTCCTCCATAGCCATCGCTCGTCTGAGCGCCAGATGGAGTTTCCCACCTCAGCGGCTACGCAATTCCGCGTGCCGGCGAAAAGTTGATCTTTCGGTTGCGTCCCTGTCCCACCTCGACTCGTTCCGCCCGATAGACTGCAATGATTCCTCGTTCTCGTAGCACAAGAGCGTCCGGGCCTTCTACGGTCAACTCACGAAGGTGCACCAGGGAACGGACGATATCCACGCCAACAGGGACCTGCCACAGAGGCCACGTAAAGCTCCTCGCGTTTCGATCCCAACCGGCAGCTGCCAACCTGCCTCCGACGGGAGCAGTCGTAAAGACGGCGAGGGCGTGGTATCCGAGAAGGTTTGCCATCCAGACCGTGCGGGCGCGTTCATCCGACGGGTTCCGATCCAAGAGCGCGTAGCGGCGGTCTTCCACTGGATCCCAGCGCAGCGACAGACCCTCGTCACGGTAATCCCACGGCTCGAAGAGGCAGCGCAGCACTCGCTCCTCTGTCACACACCCCACCAGCTTGCGGACATCCTCCAAAAAGGATTGATGTCCGGACCCGCGCGTGAACTCGAACGGCGTCGGCTGGAGCCGGCCACGCTCGACGCACGCATCGCTCGCCAGCGCCGCAAGCAGATCGAGCTCGTCGCGGTTCGCAGGGTCGCTCCGTGCGACGACGCCGTCGACCAGCTCGCGATATTCCTCGGCTGTCGCATCCTCCACCCGCTTCCCGAGCGCCAGCTCGCTGCGAGGTACGGCCGCCCGCAGCGCCTCCAGGTACTCCGCCCGCCGAGTGCGCAACTCTTCTTCGATCGGCCGCAGCTTGCGTTCTTCTTCCTGCGCGCGCTCGCTGCGGGCCAACCGCCGCTGCTTCAAGTCCTGTCGCTTCTTCTTCACTTCCGTCTTCGCAGCCTCCATGGCCTTCCGCGCTGCCTCGAGCTCGCGTCGGGCGTCCTCCGAAGTCGCGCGACCGCGCAAGGCGTCGGCGAGGAGCCGGGCGAGATGGCTCTCGCTCGCTGCCGAGACGCCCTCGAGCTCCGGCACCCACGTGTGGCGTCGTACCCACCGCAGCCGCGCCTCGCGCTCGCCCTTCCAGGTCAACGTGACGAGGACGCCTACTCCGGCCAGAAACCCGAGCGGGTTCGCGCCGTCGAGTCCCCCGAGCTCGAAGGACCGGGCAGTCATCGGCTGTCCTCCTCCGGTGGGATCACGAACGCGCTGCCGTACCAGTCGGCCAGCCGCACGATCGCCTCGAGGTAGGCCAGCCCCCACCAGCCGTAGCGGCGCACCAGCCGCCAGAAGCGCGACGCCACGCCCGAGTCCAGACGGTGAACCGGCGGCCAGGCCGCGCGGGTCCCGCCGTCGACGTCGATGCGGACACCACCGAACTCGCCATGGACGCCGGACGGCGAGGGGTCGGCGCACACGGGAGCGAAGGGCCGCCCGTGGCCATGGTGGCTCGCCACCAGGTGGAGCACGAGGTCGGCCAGTACAGGGTCCCCGGGTAGCCCGGCGAAGCGCGCGGCGAGATCCATCGAAAGCATCTCGTGCCGGAAGCTTTCGGGCAGGCCGCTCGCCGCCCGGATCTCCCGCCGCCGGGCCGGCGACTCCGGAATGGCTGCCGACTTCGCGAGTGGGCCGGGTGCCGCGGCCGCGGCGACCTCGTCGCCCTCGTGCAGCATGAGTTGGAATCGCTCGTCGAGTTTTCCCGCATCGTGCCAGCGCGCGGCCAGTCGCACGGCGTCCCGCTCCCTCTCGGACAGGCACAGTGCCACGAGCTTCCTGGCCGCCCGCTCGACCGCGCGGGAGTGCTCGTCGAGGCCCACCGCAGCACCGGCGGCCGACAGCAGGTCGTCGTCGTCCGCGAACAGGTCCAGCTCGGCCCTGAAGGGTGCTCCCCGGCGTGCGAACAGGACGATCCCGCCCGCGGGGTGCTCGGACAAGGGGCCCGTCCGTGCAGCCTTGAGGAGCTCGAGCCACCAGGCCGGGGGCGGCGGCGGGGCGTCCTCGCTCGCGGGACGGTACTGGAGCACCGCCTCGATGGCGTCCTTGATCGCGCCACGGTCCCACACCGGGGAGCTCGCCGCCGCCAGCAGCTCCTTGAGCGCGGGACATCCGAGCCACGGGGCCAGCGCCGCCTGGGTCAGGCGCACGGCGACCGGCTGTGCGGAAGCCTTCCTCGCCGCCTCCCACACATCGAGGCCGCCCTCGCCCAGCGCCCTCGCCCGCGTCGCCTGGCCGAGCCCCTCGATCCCATAGGTAGCCGGCACGACCACCACGTCCCCCGGCCTGATCTCCCTGGGATCGGTCACCACGCGCGAGCGCTCGCGGCCGCGCCACAGGAGAAACGGCCTGACCCGGCCATCGCGCCCTTCCGGTGCAGGGCCGACCCCCTCGAGATCCGGCGCGTCGTCGGCCTCCGGTCGCTCAGCGAGCCACGCTCGCAGACGCCAGAGCGGGACCGCGAGCATCTCGCCGCTCACCGGCGGACAGAGCGCCACCGTCTCGCTCCACGCGTGGGGGTCGTCCGCCGACAGGTCGCAGCGCCACACCACCGACGCCTCGGGCGGACCAGGCCGGCCATGCAGGTAGAGCGAGACGTCGGGCTCCGGATGAGGCGCTGGGGCCGTCTGGCACAGGAGGTCGAGGTGCGCGGGGAGCAGCACCGGCGCGTCCGGACTCGGCGCCAGCAAGGGCGACAGGTCTTCCACGTCGCGGAGCCGCGCCTCCAGCGCCTCGACGCCCATGTCGACCACAAGGCGCCCTTCCCCATCCGGCGCCGCCTGGTCCCGGAGCCACCGCCACGTCTCGAACAGCGCCCGACCGTAGATGGGGTCGGGCTCGTCGGGGTCCAGGTCGCCATCCCGAATCAGGATCGCCGCAGGGGCCGGGGTATCCGCTCCCAGCCGGACGAGACGCCCGAAGCGCTGCCGAAGGGCGTCGAGGCTCGCGCA
Source organism: Armatimonadota bacterium (assembly GCA_031432545.1). NCBI lineage: Bacteria > Bacillati > Candidatus Sysuimicrobiota > Candidatus Sysuimicrobiia > Candidatus Sysuimicrobiales > Candidatus Sysuimicrobiaceae > Candidatus Caldifonticola > Candidatus Caldifonticola tengchongensis. Next base: position 852 of record JAVKGX010000011.1, on the reverse strand, counting down.
CTCGGTGACGAGCGCGTCGAAGCTGAAGTCCGCGCCGACTTCGAGGCACTGGGTGCTGACCACGATGACGGGACGTTCCGGTTCCGTCGGGTTCGTGGCTCGCAGATACGGGATCCAGCCTTCGACCAACCCGTCGCGCTCGAACGGGCGGATGCGTCCGGTCAGTAGGATAACGTCCGCGCGGTCGGCGAGGGCCTCGCGGAGCCGCTCTGCGATCAGCTCGGCCGTCCGCACGCGGTTGACCATCACGCCCACGCGGTGCTTTCCCTCGGCGATGTAGTGCGCCGCGCGGGCGCTGGCGTCGACCACCAACGGATCGCGGTCGTCCTGGGTCTGATTCTTCGCCTTCCCCGAGTTCGCGACCGTCATCAGCTCGGCCGGCTTCGACGTTCGGAGCCTGCGGTGAAGCTCGGGGTGGTCCAGCGCTGGCTCCCGCACGTCGCCGGGAAAGACCGCTTCGGGTGGTATCTCGGGTGGCGGTGTGGCCGACATGATGACGAAGGCGAAGGGCGCGGGCAGCGGTTCTTCCGCCCATTTCGGCCCTCGGAACCGGGCGATGGCGGCGAGCGTCTGCATGAACGGCACCGCGCAGTGGGCCTCGTCCAGGATGATGAGGCTGTCGTTGGCCGCAAGGCCCGCGAAGATGGGCGCCGTGAGCAAGCTGTGGCCGTAGCCTCGGAAGAGGAGGCGGGAACCGAGCTGGTCGACCGTCGAGGTGATGATCGCCGGCTGCGAGGGAATCCGCGCCCAGCCGTCGTCGCGGAAGATCCCGCCGCGGAGGCGTGCCACTGCCAGGGGGCGTTCGGTCCCGCTCAGCATCCGGAGCCGGTCGGCCACTACTTTCAGGAGGCC
>JAVKGX010000010.1 GCA_031432545.1 Armatimonadota bacterium | reverse complement strand
GGCAGGACCGCAGGTCCGCAGGGTCTGGGCAGCAGGGTAGGGGCATGGCACTCAAAGGCTTCTCGCGTCTGAGAGGCGTTCGCACCGCCGACGTGACCGGCTGACCTCGGGAAGCTCCTTCACCGTGTCCAGCTCCAGCCAACAGTGATCCTCCGGCTACGTGCCCGCAAACAGCGGCGACTTCATCTCGGGTATTCCGCCAAGGCGTCCGATGATGCATGCGAGGGCCGGCGCAACCCGGCCAGCGCCCCGCGCATGTCGCCGGTGCCGCGCTTGAGGTCGCCGTAGGCGTTCTCCAGCATCGTGATGGCCCTGGCCACGCTGTTCTGACGCCCCATCAGAGACGGCCTGCGGCGATCAGGTCCCAGATGGTGCAGGCGGGGACGGCGACGCCGGCAGGACTGACAGGTGGACCCGACGGGCGGCTGTGTGAAGCCGTGCGTCCCAGCACGCGAACACCACCGGCGCGGCCAGCCGCTGCTTGAGGGTCAGGGCCGAGGCCAGGTGGAGCGCGTCGTATGCGCGCAAGCGCTCCCGCTCGGCAAGCCGGGCCGCTGACCGGACGAGGAGCTCGGACACCTGGAGCCGCACGTAGTGCTCCCAGTCACGATCGAGGTCCCGCTGGATCCGCCGGTGATCCCCTCGAGACATGCCTCCTTCCCGCTGCCGCCGGGCGAAGGCCGCCCGGGCTTCCACGTAGGCCAGAATCGAGGTGGCCACCAGGCGCGCCGTCTGAACGGCCCCGCGGACGACCGGAGAGGCTTCCTCAGCTACATACAGCTTGACCAGCGCGCTCGTGTCCAGGTAGAGGTTCACCGCCGGTCCTCAACCACCGCCGCGGCCACCGGCGCCCCGACGACGCGTGCGGGGTGCGAGCTGCCCCTGGGGACGCCGCCGCCCCACGCCGCCGTCCCATCCCGGAGCATCGTATCGAGCCGTTCGTCTTCCGGCCCCCCGACAGTGGGGCCCAGGATCGCGACGGGTCGCCGGCGGGCGGTCACGACGATACGCCGCCCCTGGCGGACGCGGCGCAAATAGTGGCTGAGACGCGCCTTCAGCTCCCGCACGCTGACCGTGTCCACCGTCCCTCCCGATGCGAAGTTGAGTATTGTAGTCACATTATAGGCGTTCATGACCACTATTGCAGCCTAGTGACCTCAACCGCATCGCCAGGTGCCCCAGCCGGAGCGGTGGCACTCGTCAATAATGACGAGGCCGAAGAAGTTTCGTGGAAACTTCTCAAAGAGGCGTTCACCAGCCTCGTCCGGACTTCATAGGGTTTGATAGATGCCAAAATACAGGTCTCGGTTCAAATTAGGTGGTTGCCCTTCGATGAGACACCGCGGGTCGCTGGTGCCGGTCGCCAAAGGGGAGAAGGTCTTATACGCCTGATTGCGAAGCACCACGCGGTCGGCTAAAAAGAGTACGCGCACTGGGCGTTCGGGGTGCCACCTTTCCAGCCATCCGGACTTGAGGACTTTCCAAACTACTTGGAAGGCGACGAAGGTTTTGCCTATTCCCGTCGCCATCGTCAGGAGAATCCGCTCTTTCCCACGCATGATGCGCAGGGTCACCTTGCGAATGGCCTGCTCTTGAAAGTAGTATGGGCGCTTGCCGCACTGGCTTTCTGGGTAGTAGGGGTAGAGGATCGCATTCGCGGGCTCTCCGCCGACGCCGTAGACGGCAGGTGCTTTTGAGATCATCCCAGCAGTAGGTTGTTCCAAACCGGTGTTGTCCTTCCAGCACTCCCACAGCTCCTGAGGGGTGGGAAAGGTAGAAAGCTCGCGGCTGGTGTGGGTGAAGAAGTCGTACTCGAGTGTCTTGTGACCATTGGTGGCATAGGCGAAAGCCAGGCCAAGATCCTGGGCATAGCGTTTGGCCTGCTCTAAGCCAGCCTCGGGCTGCCTACTTTCCGGTTCCGCCTCCACCACGGCAATGGGGAATCCATCGGTATAGCGCAAAGGATAATCCAGCCTTTTGGGTTTCCCTCGTTGCACCCCGTCCCTACGAGGATGATCTTGCCCGGAGCGTATTGGTGATTGGTGCTGTAACAGAACTCTCGCGCGATCGCTTGTGCCGTCCATTGCGCGGCTTTCAGTTTAGGCTCAACAAGTTGTGCTCGAGTGTCGGCTTCATTCCGTGCCATATTCTCTTGTCCCCGCGTCCCTATTTTGGGGCTGCAAATTACTCTTGTTCTGCCTTCTTCTCCGAGATCTAGGCTACCTTCCAGATGAAAAACGCGGTTGCCCGAATGGATGAGCGAGTGTGAGTAGCGAGCAACAAATGGTCCGGATGGACCAGACGAATGAGCTCAGGCGCAGCATCAAGACTTGAGGGGTCGAGACTCGACTGCCACACCCCGTCTCGTTTGGAATCTTTGGCGATCGGAAGCTCGATCCATTGCCCGGCCGTGAGTAGGACGAGTTGCTCCCGGAACCCCGGCATCCAAAGAGAAGCAGGGCTTCCAACGCCGCTTGTGTGACGCTTTCCTCCTCCCCGGGCACCGGCACGTGGGTCCCCAGCGTCTGGCGGATCTCCCGGACCTTGTCGAGCAGTACGCGGATGACAGCCCCGTCCACGGGGTTGTCCCTGCCGTAGTAGCGCACGGCCTTGACGATGGGAGACGGCTGCTCGTAGCGGTCCACTCGACCTTCCCTCTGTTCCAGACAGTTCAGGTTCAAGGGGAGGCTCCACGTCGGCGACGAGCAGGCGCACGGGGTCCAGACGGAGTGCCATCATGAGGGGACCAGCTGGTACGTGCGGGGGCGGATGGAGATGCGCCCCAGCGAGCGGAAGGGCGCGGCCCCCTCCCGGAGCGACAGCCGGGCCGCCTGCCAAAGCAGGTGCAGGCTCTGGGCGTCCGCGACCGAGTGGGCAGACGGCGGTGGGAACCCAGAGAGCGAGATGCGTTCGGTAGGGAGACTGTAGCCCACCAGGTCTGTCAGCCGACGGTGCGCCGCCACCACATCGTCGCTCGTGCCCCTGAGGGGCCACAGGAGGGCGACATCCCCCTGGTCGCTGGGCAGCAATACCCAGTCTCGGTTGCGAAAGCGGACGACAGAACCTGGCTTCATCCTTCCTCCCAACGATGATGCTGGAGCCAACTGTCGATGTGCTGGACCCAGGCGAAATTGGCGTTCCGCACGGGGGGCGCGCCGAACTTCCACCGTTTGTCGTCGCGCAGGCGGTCGCCGCCCCACTCCTTCATGTTGAAGGGTGGATTGGCCAGGATATAGTCGGCCTTGAGGTCAGGGAAACGGTCGCTCAGGAAGGTGTCCCCTTGCTCGATGAGGCCATCAATGCCCCGAATCGCCAGGTTCATTTTAGCCAGGCGCCAGGTGGTGTAGTTAAGTTCCTGGCCGTAAATGCTGATCTGGGAACGAGCCCGGCCGCCGTTGCCCTTGCCCGTGGCATGGGCCTCGATGAACTCTACGGACTGGACGAACATCCCTGAAGAGCCGCAGCAGGGGTCGTAGACACGCCCTTGGAAGGGCTCCAGCATTTCCACCAGGAGGCGCACTACGCAGCGCGGCGTGTAGAACTCGCCGCCCTTCTTGCCCTCGGCGCTGGCGAACTGGCCGAGGAAGTACTCGTAGACCCGGCCCAGGACGTCGCGGGAACGGGCGTCGGCGTTGCCCACCGGAATGTTGGTGATGAGGTCGATGAGCTGGCCCAAGCGGGCTTTGTCCAGGGCGGGGGCGAGCGTAGTCCTTGGGCAGCACACCCTTCAGCGCTGGGTTGTCCCGTTCCACGGCCTTCATGGCCTCGTCCACGAGCTGGTCAATGGTGGGTTGGCGGGCGTTCCGGCGAAGCCGCTCCCAGCGGGACTCGGGCGGCACCCAGAAGACGTTTGCGGCGCGGTACTCGTCCGGGTCTTCGGGGTCTGCGTAGGGCTCCTGCGCGAGTCGCTGGCGGTGCTCCTCGAAGGCGTCGGAGATGTACTTCAGGAAGATCAGGCCCAAGACCACGTGCTTGTACTCGGCGGCGTCCATCGAGCCGCGCAGGGCGTCGGCCATGCGCCACAGTTCGGCCTCGTAGCCCACCGTGGCGCTGTTGAGTTGGGTCGTGGAGGAGGACCAAGTCCTGGGCATCGCAGGGTTCACCTTTCCCCGCAACTACGGGTTTCAACGTACGGGCCAAGCCCCCATCATCCCCGGCTCCTCGTCCTGAACCTCACCCGCTGGAGCTCCTTACCATCCACGCTTATGGACCAGAAGTAGGCGGCCCCCGGAGGAAGTTCCAGGGGGCCGAAGTTCACCGCGAGCGGGACGTCCAGGGCGGTGCCAGCCGGCAGGCCCGGCGGGCGGCCCACCTCGAACTCCGCTCTGAACCGGACCTCGTTGGGAGGGTCCCCGACTCTTACAGACCGCTCGTCCGCATCCTTGAGGACGCCCTCCAGGACGTGGGGCCGGTTCGCCTCGGTCCACGGGACCTCCACTTTGATGGCCAGCCCGTGCTGGAAGGGCCCCGGGCCGCACAGGCTCCAGCCTCCGCCGAGCAGGTAAAGCTTGCCAGCCGCGACCTGCGCGAAGTCACAGAGAAGGACGGTGACCCGCCACTGATCTGTCAGCACCTCGTGCGTGTTCACCTACTTCACCCTCACCTTGACCTCCTCCGCTGGCCCTGTACTGGGCTGACCTAGAAGTGCCGCTGTGCGTGCAGCCGAGAAATAGGTACAGAGCGTGCTCCTTTCAGGCTTTATCACAGATCCGAAGGGCGTTTCGCTAAAGTGTACAGAAGGCGCCTTCCATTGGAGTTCCCTCAAACGCTGGGCCAAGCGCTCAAAGAGCAGGGCAAGTGGGGCTGCTTCCTTTCGGGTAAGCCCGTCCTCGATCAGCTCTCGTGCAAGCGTGGCCGGTCCCTTACCCTGGCGCTGGGCCTCCCACACCAGTTCGTCGAAGACATGGGAGGGTAGGCGGACCGAGAGCACACTGCTCTCCCTCCGCCGGCGCTCCACTTCCACAGGCTGCGCCGTCTCCCACAGGCGCTGGGGTTCCTCCTTCGTCATCTCGTCATTTCCCCTCACTCGTCGTCCCACGCCCTTGCGCATCTCCACAACCCTCCTTCCGGATCCACCGGCCTCAGGATGATCAGCAAGCGCCGGCCCCCAGCCGTGCGGCCCCGGACCAGTAACCGCCTGCCGTGCCGGCGGTCCCGGGACCACCTGAACTCCGCCTCCTCGTCCTCAAAGACCACCTGTTCCACTTCCCAAGGTCGAACACGGTGCTTCCCCCGAGAGCTTTTCCACCGTCTCGTCGTCCCAAGTTAGCTCGTGGACTTTAGGCTGCATACAAATTGCACTACACTATCCACGAGGATAACTAGGTTGCGTACATGTGTTCGCTTGGACCCTTTCTGCCTTCCCACCGCTGAACGCGACGAGGCGGACCAAGCCACCATACCCGACCATGGCACCATTCTGAGGAACGGTACTGATGCGATTGTCTTTCGCCAATGGACGATCTCACTCCCCGGTTTGACCCGCATTATACCGATCTCTTGTTCGTCGGGCGAGGAGGTGACTGGGTTCGACCGGACGACCGAAAGACCCGCGCCGACCGGATCAGAATCCTCCACCCCGCCAGGGCGCGCGGCGGGCGGAAAGGCCTCCTGAGTGCAGTTACTCGACCAGACGGCGCAGGCGCAGCGCGTTGCGGACGGCGTGGCCGGATGGGTCGTTGTTGAAGTACACGAACACCTCGCGGAATGCCGGGTGCCGGCTGCGGATCCACTCGGCGTCCGATCGCAGCATCGCCAAGGTGTACGCGCCGCCGTAGCGATCGCCGGGGCCGTGACGCCGGAGGTAGGCCCAGTCGGCCGTCGCCGGAACACGGACGGCCTGCCGTGCGATCCGGCGGGGCCGCATGCCGGGCAGGAGAACCTGGAACGGCCAGTCCGCGGCGGCGATCGCGGCGTTGGTCTCGCGCAGCGCGGCGAACACGTCGTCGGTAAACCACGACCTGTCGCGGAACTCGAACGCGTGAAGCGTCCGGCCGGGCAGCGCGCGCAAGAATTCGCGCAGCCGGTTCGCGTCGGCCGCAAACCGCGCCGGGAGCTGCCACAGGACGCAGCGCAGCCGGCCTCCCAGCAGCTGGGCGTTCTCGAAGAAGTTCGCCACGGCGCCCGCTGCGTCGCGCAGGCGCTTGACGTGGGTGATGAACCGACTCCCCTTGAGGGCGAAGCAAAATCCTTCGGGCGCCTGGCGTGCCCACGCCTCAAACGTCCTGCGGTGCGGCAGGCGGTAGAAGGTGACGTTCAGCTCCACGGTGTCGAAGTGGCGGGCGTAGTACGCAAACCACTCGCGCCGGGGCAGATCGCGAGGATAGAACACGTTCACCCAGTGCGGATAGTCGAATCCGCAGGTACCGATCCAGAGTGCGGCCGGCGCGGGGGTCGGACGATCGTTCGTGCGCCGGGTGCGGATCATACGGGTCTCACCGACCGCGCCGGCGGCTACTCCATGATCCGTATCCTGGCGAAGCGGCGCTTGCCTACCTGGACGACGGCTCCGTCTCCGACCGCCACCCGGACGTCCGCCGCTTCCACACGGCGGCCGTCGAGGCGCACGCCGCCCTGGGCGATCAGGCGGCGCGCCTCGCTGTTCGAGTCGACGAGTCCTGCCAGCCGGAGCAGGCGGACGACGTCGATCCCGTCCTCCCCGTCCAGATCTGCGCGGCGGACGTGCACTTCGGGGATCTCGCTGGGAAGCTCGTCGCGCGCGAACACGCGGTCGAACTCCCGCTCGGCTTGTTCCGCCGCGGCGGGGCCGTGCCATACGGCGACGATCTCGCGGGCCAGGCGGCGCTTGGCGTCCCGCGGGTGCACCGATCCGTCGGCCAGACCCGCCACGATCGTGCGGACCTCTTCGGTCGGCACGTCGGTGCACAGCTCGAAGTAGTCGGGCATGACGTGGTCGGGCACCGACATCACCTTGCCGTACATCTCCGACGGCGGTTCGGTGATCCCGATGTAGTTGCCCAGCGACTTGCTCATCTTCTCGACGCCGTCCAGCCCCGGCAGCAGCGGCGTCAGCAGCACGACCTGCGGTGGCTGTCCGAACTCGCGCTGGAGGTCTCGGCCCATCAGGTTGTTGAACTTCTGGTCGGTGCCGCCGAGCTCGACGTCAGCCTGCAACGCCACGGAGTCGTACGCTTGGCACAGCGGGTACAGCAACTCGTGGAGGCCGATCGCGCTGCCCTCCCGCCACCGGGTCGCGAAGTCGTCGCGCTCCAGTACCCTCGCCACGGTCACGCGGCTGCACAGCCGGACCACGTCCGCGAACGTCTGCGGGGCTAGCCACTGGCTGTTGAACACGACGCGCGTCCTGTCGGGATCGAGGATGCGGCCGTACTGATCGCGGTAGGTCGCGGCGTTGCGCTCGATCTCTTCGCGCGTGAGCATCGGGCGGGTCTGCTTCTTGCCGCTGGGATCCCCGATCAGGCCCGTAAAGTCGCCGATGACGATGATGGCCTCGTGCCCGAGGTCCTGGAACTGTCGGAGCTTGCGCAGCACGACCGCGAACCCGATGTGGATGTCCGGGGCGGTGGGATCCAGGCCGAGCTTGACGCGCAGGGGGCGTCCTTTGCGCAGCTTGGCCAGCAGCTCCTCCTCGGTGATGATCTCGACGGCCCCGCGCCGCAGCCGTTCCAACTGTTCTTCGGGGGACAGCGTTACCGGCAACGTCGACCTCCGTTCGATCGTCGGCGGGTGTGCATCGTCCGTACCCCGCGCCTACGGTCGGCGCGGAAGGCCCAACAGCTGCGGCCGGTTGCGCAGGGCCAGCAACAGCGGGTAGCCGAGCGCGTAGCACGCGACCGTCTGTCCAGCCAGGACCGCTCCGACGGTGGGCCAGTACGGGATGCCCAGCAAGGCGGTGAGGTACAGCGGTACACCCACCGCGTTCACGACCACCGGCGGCAGCGGCGCCAGCCACGGCTTGGGCATGCGCGCCGTCAGCAGCGCCGCGGTCAACGTAAGCAGCGTCCCGCCCACGATGTCGGGCAGGCCGTACGGACCCAGGACGTTGGCCAACAGGACGCCCACCGTCACGCCCAGCGTGCCCCCGACCGGGTCCAAAAACGGCAGCACCGCGAGCGCCTCGGAGACCCGCACCTGCACCGGCCCGTATCCCAGATCGCCCAGCGAAACCGTGATCGCGGCGTACGCTGCGGCGATAACGGCGGCGCGGGTGAGGGTCCGCACGTCGGCTGTCATCTTTCCTCCAGCATAGCGGCCACCGGGCTCCGGCAGCGGTCCCCTCGCCTACGCGGTGAGGGCGATGACCGGGTTGCGCAGCACGCCGATCCCGCCGATCTCCGCTTCCACGACGTCGCCGGGCCGCAGCGGCCCCACGCCCTCCGGCGTCCCGGTCGCGATCACATCGCCCGGTTCGAGCGACATGTAGCGGGTGATGTAGGCGATCGCGCGCGGAATCGACAGGATCATGTCCGCGGTCGACGAGTCCTGGCGGACCTCCCCGTTCACCCGCAGCACGAGCCGGACGTCTTGGGGGTTGGGCAGGGACGCCTTCGTCACGACGAACGGCCCCATCGGACAGAAGGTGTCGAAGGACTTGGCGCGGTCGAACGGCTGCGCGCGGCGGATGTCCTCCCTCTGGATGTCCCGCGCGGTCAGGTCGTTGAGCACCGTGTAGCCGCCGACGATCTCGTACGCACGCTCGGCGGGGACGCGGACGCCGTGTGCGGCGATCACCACGCCGATTTCGATCTCGTGGTGCACCTCGTGCGACTCCGGCGGCAGCAGGATCGGTTCGTCGGGACCGATGACCGAACTGGGGGGCTTGAAGAAGATCGTCGGTTCCTCGCTGGGGATGTTGCCCATCTCGCGCGCGTGGGCGGCGTAGTTACGGCCCAGCGCCACGATCTTCGGCGGACGCGGAATGGGCGCCAGCAGGGTCACGGCGTCCAGCGGCCGTACCTGGCCTTCCACCTCGTCTGCAGCGGGGATGGCCTCCATGCGCGCGACCAGCTCCTCCATGCGTGCAAGCACATCTCGGTGCCGGAGGACGTCGACCACGCTGCGCACACCCTCCAGGAGGATGGCCCACTCCCGCACGACCACCGCCACGCCTTCGTGCGATCCGTCCCGCACCCGCGCCAGTTTCATCGTCTGTGCCTCCGCGACTTCCGGCCACCCGCAACAAGTCAGGTGCCGTAGGTACGATCGAACGTCATCGCTTCCGCCACAGGCGCCACAGCGATCCGGCGCTCTGCAGCGCGGCGGTGCCCGCCCACCCCAGACCCCTGCGTGCGACGGACAGCGCCACACCCGCGAGGATCGCCGTCGCGGCCGCGGCCCGCCGGCTGTCGGCGTCGATCTGGTCAGCCGTGACGCCGACGGCGCGCAGGTGCTCGTCGGCGACTTCGGCGGGGATCCTCCGCAATGCCCTGCGCAGCGCCCACAGCGCGACGGTCAGGTCGTCGAGCTGGCCGATCACCGGCACGACGCCGGGGATCAGGTCGACCGGCGATACCAGGTAACCCACACCGCCCCACAGCAGCGCCTTCTCCCACCGCCCGACCCGCGCGTCGCGGACCAGACGGTACGCCAGGCGCGCGTATGCGGGCAGGCGCCGCAGGACCGGAATCAGATCCGGTCGGGACGCCACGCGGACCAGCGTGCCTTTCACGTCACGAACTCCACGATCGTGGCACCCTCCCCGCCCTCGTGGGGCGGCGCCAGGCGGAAGCGGACCTCGGGATGGGCGGAAAGCGTCTGGTGCACCGCCCGCCGCAGTGCGCCGGTGCCCTTGCCGTGCACGATCACGGCCCGCGGCAATCCGGCCAGCAGCGCGCTGTCGAGGTATTTCTCCAGGGCCGAGGCCGCCTCTTCGGCGGTCTGCCCCCGCAGGTCCAGCCTCGATGGGACGACCGCTGCTTCCGCCGTGCCCGTCGGCATCGGTGCCCTCCCCGCCGGTGCGGCAGGCTGCGCCGCACGTAGGTCCTCCCGCTGAACCCGGACCTTCACCGGTCCGATCTGCACTTCCACGTCGCGCTCGCCCAATGCCGCCACGGTGCCGCCGGCGTTCAGCGACGCGACGTGCACCGGCGCACCCGGCTCCACCGAAGGCGGGGGCGGCCGCGGGACGCCGGGGGCGGGCCGCAGGGATTCCTCGATCGTCCGAAGGCGCCGGCGCGCGGCCTCCGCGGCCCGTTCCGCGCGCTCGGCCCTCAGCGACACCAGGATCGCGTCCACTTCGGCGCGGGCCTGCTCGACGATTTGCCGCGCCTGGGAACGAGCACGTTCGAGGACCTGGTCGCGCTCGACCTCCAGACTGCGCAGGCGCTGTTCGTAACGTGCGCGCAGTTCTTCCAGGTCCCGACGCAGCTCGGCCGCCCGCGCACGTTCCGAGGCGACGGTCCTCTGATCGCGCTCGATGCCGGCCAGGACGTCGTCCACGGCCAGCAACTCCGCCGCCAGGTACGACTTCGCCCGCGAGACGACCTCGTCGGCCAGCCCCAGGCGCGAGGCGATGACGAATGCGTTGCTCCGGCCCGGGGTCCCGATCCGCAACCGGTACGTGGGGCGCAGCGTCTCGACGTCGAACTCCACCGAAGCGTTTTCGATGCCCGGCGTCTGGTAGGCGAGCGCCTTCAGCTCGCCGTAGTGGGTCGTGACGACGGTGCGCGCGCCTCGTTCGTGCAGCGTCTCGATGATCGCCCGGGCCAGCGCCGATCCCTCGGTCGGGTCGGTGCCCGCTCCGATTTCGTCCAGCAAAACAAGCGAGGTCGGCGAAGCCCGGTCGAGGATGCGCACGATCGCCGTCATGTGGGAGGAGAACGTCGACAGCGAATGCTCGATGCTCTGCTCGTCCCCGATGTCCGCGAACACCTCTTCGAACAGGCCCGCGCGGCTGCCCAGATCCACCGGGATGTGCAGCCCGGCCTGGGCCATCAGCGTGAGCAGACCGATGGTCTTCAGGGTGACCGTCTTGCCTCCGGTGTTGGGACCGGTTATGACCAGCGTCCGGAAGTCATCCCCCAGCCGGACGTCGATGGGCACGACGGTGCGCGGCTCGCCGCGGCGCGGGATCAGCAGAGGGTGGCGCGCCCGCCGGAAGTCCAGCGCGGGGGCGTCTTGCAGGACAGGCTGCACCGCATCCAGCTCCTCGGCCAGGCGTGCTTTCGCCAACGCGAAGTCCACTCTGCCGAGGATCGCGACCGTCGTCTGAGCCTCGTCGGCGCGTTCGCCCACACGCGAGGACAGCGCCGCCAGCACGCGCTCGACCTCCCGCGCCTGTGCTCCCTCCAGTTCCCGCAGCCGGTTGCCCATCTGTACGGCGACCAGGGGTTCCATGAACGCGGTGGCGCCGCTGGCGGACTGGTCGTGCAGGATGCCGGGGAACTGGGACACGTAGGCCTGCTTGACGGGCACGACGTACCGGTCGCCGCGGACGGTGACGACCGGGTCCTGCAACATCCGTCCCCAGCGCTCTGACCGGACGATCTCCTCGAGCTTGGCCCGCAGCCTCTCCTGCGTCGCCCGGATGTCCCGCCGGATCCGCGCCAGCTCGGCACTGGCGGAGTCCAGCACGCTGCCGTCTTCGGAGATCGCCCGCTCGATCGCCGCTTCCAGCAGCTCGAACGACGGGACCTCCCGCACGGCCGCAGCGAAGTGGGGGACTCTGTCTGCGCGTTCGAGGACGTAGGCCTTCGTCAGGCGGGCTGCGCGCAGCACGTGGAGGATCTCCAGCAGTTCTTCGGCCCGAAGCACCGCGCCGATGCGGGCGCGGTGGAGCACGGGACGGACGTCCGGCAGCGCGCGCAGGGGCACTTCGCCCGCGGCGAGCAGCAGCCGCGCCTCGGTTGTCTCCTGGAGCCACTCCTCGACCGTGGCGCGGTCGCCGGACGGCAGCAGCGCGGAGGCGACCTCCTCGCCCAGGGGGCTCGCCGTCGCAGCCGCCAGCCGCTGGCGGACCCGGAAGAACTCCAGCACGCGCAGCGTGCGTTCGTCCATGTGTTCAGATTAGCAGGCGCCGGCGGTCGGGGGGCGACGGATCGGCGCAGACTGCCCCGCTTCGAGGACCGCCAGGATCGCGGGGGATACGTCGGCGATCGACCGCACCGAGGATGCGACCTGCTCCGCGCGCGCACCCACGGCGACCAGGGGCACGGGGTTGTGCGTGTGGACGTCCGTGGTGCCGTCTTCGATGTTGCCGTGATCGCTCGTCAGGACGATCAGCGTCTCGGCGAGGTCGCTCGCCTCCACCGAAGCGCCAAAGGCACGATCCAACCGTTCGACCACCGCCACCGGGTCGAGGTTCCAGCGCCGGTGGCCAGCCATGTCGGTCAGGAAGAACTCGAAGACCGTCAGATCGTAGTCGCGGGCAAGGCGGGCAAGCGCGCGGCCTGCGTCCTCGGGCTCGACTTGCGGTACGTCGTGGCCCATCGCGCGGAACCGTTGATTCGTCAGGTCCATCGCCGCGGCCCGGCCGCTGCGCAGGGCGTCCATCGTGCACAGGGGAATTCCGGCTGATATCGCCGCGTAGGTGAACGCCGCGTGCCGCCGCCGGCCCTCGACTTCCGCGAAGTAGTCGTCGGTGAACGCGTTGGCGAACGCGACGCGCAACCCAGCCCGCCGGGCGCGGTGGAACAGGCTGTGCTCGTCCAGCAGCGCCCGTAGGGCGCGCGTGGGGTACGCGGTGACGTGCCGCCCTTGGAGGGCGGCCGCGTTGATGCCCGTCAGCAGGGCCGTCTGCCCCGTGGCGCTCTGTGGCAGGCCCACCACGCCGAGCGTCGCGTCCACGGCGGTCGCCCAGCAGCCGCCATTGCGGACCGGAAGGGTGGCCCAGCACAGCCTCCCGGCCAGCATCCGGTCCAGACCGGGGGTGCGCGCCCGGACCACAGGATTCACCCGGGGATCGCACTCCCCGACCCCCAGCCCGTCGACGAACCAAAGCAGGACGCGGGTGCGGTTCACGTCCTCCGCCGCGACACAAACGGACTGTCCGGGTCGAAGAACCGCCACGGCCGATCGGCGGCGCGGCGGATGCCGATCCGGGGGGACGTCGCCACGCGATGCGGCGGCGTGCCGCGCGCCAAATACAGGGCGCCGCGACGCGTGAGATCCGCGCGGTTGAACGATCCGTCGATAGCCAGCGCCTGGGTCAGACGGCCGGGTCCGCTGCACAGCTGGTGCACCTCGGTCGTGCCGCGCAAGCGGACCATGACCTCCAATCCTGCCAGGGGCTGGCCGGCGCGCAACAGCACCGCACCCGCCGTGCCCTCGCGCTCGGTCACGACGTTGAGGCAGAAGTGGTTCCCGTACGAGAAGTACACGTAGGCCGTGCCCGGCGGGCCCCACATCACCTCGCTGCGACGCGTACGGCGAAACGCGTGGCTGGCGGGGTCGGCGGGGCCCAGGTACGCCTCGACCTCCACCACTCGCACGACAGCCCGGGCATCGGGCAGCTGCCGGATGAGCAGCGCCCCGACCAGGTCGCGCGCCACCTCGAGCGTCGGTCGGGCGAAGAACGACCTCTGCAGCGCGCTCGGCAAAACCCGCAGGATGACCGGCACACCCGCATTGCGGACCCCAGACACGCCCTCACCCCTCGCGCTTCTGCCGGATCTGGCGGAGCAGGTGCCCAAGCGGCAGGGTGTTCACCACGTCGGACGCCCGCAGCCAGCCCCGGCGTGCCGTCCCGACTCCGAACTCCATGAACGCAAGCTCCGACGTACTGTGCGCATCGGTGCCGATGGCGATCTTGACGCCGCGCTCGGAGGCCGTCCGCACGTAGGCGTCGCGGAGGTCGAGCCGGTCGGGCTGTGCGTTGAGTTCTAGGATCGTAGCCGTCTTGCGCGCCGCCTCGATCAACCGGTCGACGTCGACCTCATAGGGGTCGCGCCTGCCGATCAACCGTCCCGTAGGGTGCCCGATGATCGTGACGTATGGGTTGTGCATGGCGCGCACGATGCGGTCGGTCATCTCCTTCACGGTCATCTTGAAGCGGCTGTGCACCGAGGCGATGACCACGTCCAGTTCGGCCAGGACGTCGTCCGGGTAATCGAGTCCGCCGTCGGGCAGGATGTCGACCTCCGAACCGATCAGCACCGTGATGCCGTCCATGCGGTCGGACAGTTCCCGGACCTCGGCGACGTGCGCGCGGAGGTCCGCGACCGTGACCCCACCGGCGAACTTCAGCGACTGCGAGTGGTCGGTGATGCAGATGTACTCGTAGCCCAGACGCTGGGCGGCCTGTGCCATCTCCCGGGCGGTGTGCCGGCCGTCGCTCCACTTCGTGTGCATGTGCAGGTCGCCCCGGATGTCCTCGCGCGACACGGGCACCGGCAGCGTCCCCCGCTCGGCGGCTTCGATCTCACCTTGGGCCTCGCGCATCTCGGGCGGGATCCACGGCAGCCTCACCGCCGCGTAGACCTCCTCCTCGGTGCGCCCGGCGATCCGCTTGTTGTCGCGCACGCGAAAGACGCCGTACTCGTTCAGTTTCAGGCCCATCCGCACGGCGCGTTCGCGGATCCGGACGTTGTGGTCCTTCGAGCCGGTGAAGTACTGCAGCGCCGCACCGAATGCCTCCGGCTCGACGACTCGCAGGTCGGCCTGCAAGCCGATTCGCAAGATCACGCTGCTGCGCGTCGGACCCTTGGACAGCACCTGCCCGACTTCGGGGAGCGCGACGAACGCATCCATCGTCGCCTCGGGGTCGCGGCTGGTCACGAGGACGTCAATGTCGCCGATCGTCTCGCGCATGCGCCGCAGGCTCCCCGCCACCATCACGTCGCGCACCTCGCGACGCCGACGCAGCTGCGCGGTGATCTCCTGCGCGTGGGGCAGCGCCGTGCCCAGCAGCGTCCGCGTGCCCGCACGCTTGACCTGCTCAACGCCGCGCAGGATGTTCTCCTCGGTCTTGGGGCCCATGCGGGGAAGGTCCCGCAGCCGCCCCTCGCGCGCCGCCCGTTCCAGTTCGTCGAGGGTGGTGATGCCCAGTCTCTCGTAGACGACCAGCGCGGTCTTGGGCCCCAGCCCCGGCACGCGCATCAGGCTGGGCAGACTCGGCGGCAGCTCGCGGAGCAGTTCCAGGTGGTAGGCGACCTTGCCGGTCCGCAGGTACTCGTTGATCTTCTCGGCGATGCTCTTGCCTACGCCCGGGATCTCCTCGAGTTCGCCGCGGTCGGCGAGGACCTCGATGTCCTCCCCCAGTGTTTCCATCGCGCGCGCGGCTCGCCGGTATGCGTTGACGCGAAACGTGGACTCCCCCTTGATCTCCAGGAGGTCGGCGATCTCATTGAACAGCGCCGCGAGCTCGAGGTTCTTCATGTTCGACGGTCCGGCCGACGGGCGGCATCTCAGAACTTCTCCCCGCCCGGCCCCAGGGCCGGGACGTCGATCGGCAGCAGCGAGTCCACCGCTTGGTGCAGGCCGCGCTGCCAGTCCGCCAGATACGATGCGAAGGTGGAGCGCTCGACGTCCTGGCGGACCGCGGGCGCAAACGGTGCCGCCAGCACGAACACCAAGAACACCATGCCCCACAGCACGCCCTTGGCGGCGCCGACGATCCCGCCCAGCAGGATGTTCACGCCGGTCGCCGCCTTCCGCCCTGCGATCGCGGCCGTGAGGAAGTTGCCCACGATCACGAGGACCACCAACAGCCCGGCGAACGTGAACATCGCCGCCCAGTCCGGCCAGGGAAACTCCGTCGTGAACAGGGCTTGGGTGACGGGCTTGTAGACGAGCGAGGTGACCGTAAACGCCAGCAGGAGGAAGACGCTCTCCAGCAAGGCGCGCACGGGTCCGCGCTGGAGCCCGGACAGGATCATCAGCAAGACCAGTCCCACAACGACCCAGTCGATCCAGGTCATCCGACTCTGGCCTCCCCGTTGGACCGGCGTCCGTCTAGTCTTCTCGCTAAGACCCCGGGCTCCTGCGGCCTGTCAAGCTCCCCGGATCTGGGCTCCGAGCGAGGATCGCAGCGCTTTTCGGATGCGCTCCATCACGCCGTCGACCTCTGCGGCCTCCAACGTCCGGTGAGGATCCCGAAAGCGCAGGGAGAACGCCACGCTCCTGTGGCCGGGGGGCACCGGGTGACCGACGTACACGTCGAACGGCTCGCAGGCTTCCAGCAGCGGCCCCGCCGTCTGCGCGACGATGCGCTGGATCTCGCCCGACGGAACAGACTCCCCGACGACGACTGCCAGGTCGCGGACCACCGCCGGGTACCGGGGCAGCGGCCGGTACTGGGGGCTGCGGTCCGTGCGCGCGAGCAGTGGCGCCAGCGCGATCTCCGCGACGTACGCCCGCCCGCGAAGGTCGTAGCGCTCGGCCACCTCCGGGTGCACCTCCCCCAGCCAGCCCACCCGCTCGCCGTCGATCCACAGCGAGCCAGCGCGGTGCGGGTGCAACCAGGGCCTGGCCTCCGCGCGCACCAACCATCCTCGCAGGCTCAACGCCTCCATCAGGGCTTCGACCGATCCCTTCAGGTGGTAGAAGTCCGATTGCACGACGTCCGGCGGCAGATTCCACCGCCCCTCGATCACGCCACCGATGCGCGCGATCCCGATCATCTTGCGCTCGCCCCAGTCGGGCTCGCCCTTACGGAAGACGCGGCCGATCTCGAAGATGTGGACGTCTGCGTTCCCGCGGGTCCGGTTCGTCTGCAGGACCGCAAGCAAGGAGGGGACCAGGGTGCTGCGCAGGTGGGTGTGCTCTTCGGTGAGCGGGTTCTGCAGCGCCACCAGGTTGCGTAGGGGGTCGTCCGGTGGGACCCTGATGCGGTCGAGGTCGCGGGGATGCGTCAGCGAGACGGTCAGTACTTCGGTCAGCCCCGCACGCAGCAGGGCCTCCCGAACGATCGCTTCGCCTTCCACCTCAGGCGCCACGTGGCCGACGGCCATCGCCTCCGTGGGCAGCGTCTCGGGGATCCGGTGGTACCCCCACAGCCGCGCCACCTCTTCGATTAGGTCCTCCTCCCGCTCCACGTCCCGCCGGTGGCTTGGCACCTCGACCACGATCCGCTCACCCTGCCGGGTCGGCCGGAATCCCAGACGGCTCAGGATCTCCTCGACGTCGGCTTCGGGGACTTCCGTGCCCAGCACGTGCCCCAGGCGGGGCAGGCGGAGCGAAACGCGGCGCGGGGGATCGGGCTGCGGGTAGACGTCGATCTCACCTCGCAGCACCCGCCCGCCGCACAGTTCGCGCATCAGCTGCGCCGCCCGGGCCGCCGCGTAGCGCACGCGCTCGGGATCGCCGCCGCGCTCGTGACGGGCGCTGCCCTCGGTGCGCAGCCCCAGGGCGCGGGCGGTCTGACGGACCGCCGGACCCGAAAACCACGCCGACTCCAGCAGCACGCGTCGCGTGGTCGGCCGGATCTCCGTCGCGGCACCGCCCATGATGCCTCCCAGGGCCACCGGGCCGTGGGAGTCAGCGATGACCAGCGCGCCTTCGAACATCGCGTGCTCACGCCCGTCCAGCGTCACGAGCCGCTCGCCGCTGCGCGCCGCCCGCACGATGACCCGCTCACCGGCCAGCAGATCGTAGTCGAAGGCGTGCAGCGGCTGGCCGAGTTCCAGCATCACGTAGTTCGTGACGTCGACGACGTTGTTGATGCTGCGCACGCCGCACTTCTCCAGCCGATCTACCATCCACGCCGGAGACGGCCCCACCGTGACGTCGACGATTAGGCGGCCGACGTAGCGGTGACACAGAGAGGGATCGGCGATCTCCACGGCGGCCAGGTCCGAGGCAGGCGGATCGCTCTGTACGACCTCGAAGGACGGCAGGCGGAGGGTGCCTCGGGCGGAGGCCGCCACCTCCCGCGCGATGCCCACCACGCTCATCCAGTCCGGGCGGTTGGCTGTCGTCTCCAAGTCGAAGATCCAGTCGTCGCCGATGCGCTCGACGGACTCCACGCCCAGCCCGAGCATCGGGAATCGATCCCGCCAGATCTCCGCGTCCTGCGCATCGGGGGGGATGTCGGCGTAGTCCAGCAGCCAGCTCCAGGGAAACCGCATCGGCACCTCCGATCGGCCAGACGATCCACACCGGCGTTCAGAACTGCCTCAAGAACCTCATGTCGTTCTCCCAGAACACGCGGAGGTCGGGGATCCCGTAGCGGACCATCGCCGGCCGCTCCACGCCCCAGCCCCAAGCAAACGCGGTGTAGCGCTCCGGGTCGATGCCCGCCATCTCCAGGACGCGAGGATGGAACATCCCACATCCACCCATCTCCAGCCAGGTGCCCCGGAACCACACGGCGGTCTCCGCGCTGGGCTCGGTGAACGGGAAGTACGAGGGCTGGAATCGCGTCCGGGCCTCCGGTCCCCATAGCTCGCGCGCGAACTGAGCCAGCACCCCCTTGAGGTCGGAAAAGCGGATGCCCTCGCCGACCATGAAGCCGTCCACCTGGTGGAAGACGGGCATGTGGGTGGCGTCCACCGGATCCCGGCGGTAGCAGCGTCCCACGGTCACCACGCGCATCGGAGGCCGGCGGTGAAGCATCACCCGCGTGTCGACCGAGGTGCACTGAGTCCTCAATAGGTGCTCGCGATCGAGGTAGAAGGAGTCCTGCGCGTCGCGGGAGGGATGGTCGTCGGGAATGTTGAGCCGGCGGAAGTTGTGGTCCTCGGTCTCCACCTCGGGCCCTTCGACGATCTCGAACCCCATGGACCGGAAGATCTCCTTGATCTCCTCGATCATCCGGCCCAGGACGTGCTCGCGCCCGGGCACCGGGCGGCGCCCGGGCAGCGTCACGTCGATCGCCTCCCCACGCAGGCGCGCCGCGGCGGCCTCGGCGGCGATCTGCGCGCGGCGCGCGTCCAACTGCGCTTCGATCCAGACCTTCGCCCCGTTCAGCGCGGCACCGGCCGCCGCGCGCTCTCGCGGAGGGAGGCCGGGCAGCGCGCGCAGCTCCGCGGTGAGCGCTCCCTGCCGCCCCAGGTAGCGGCGCCGCACCCCTTCCAGCGCCTCCGGCGTCGTTGCGCCGGCGATCTCTGCAGCGGCGCGCTGCCGGATCTCCTCCGCCCGGGCGGCAACGTCCGTCGTGTCCATCGCCGTCTCCTCCCCCAACGACAAGGCGCGCCTTCGCCTCAAGGGCGAAGGCGCGCCTCCGCGGTACCACCCTGATTCCGCGACCCGTGCGGGCGACAACCTGCACCTCCCCGGTTCGCGGCTCTCGATTCGCTGTCACGGGCGAACCCGGCGGGCTCTACAACCGCGTGGGCGGCACCGGCCGCCTACCCGGCTTCCTCCCGCGGCTCGGGAGCGAACTTCCGCACCTGGACGCCGAAGGGGCTCGCAGTCGCCAACCCCTCTCCCTGCCGACGCCCGACCGCGTACTCTCTCCGTCGTCGCCGTCGTGCCTGTCGGCCCACGGCCGCCAGACACCCTCGACCGTCGGCCGCCGACCTGACCGGTTCCGTCAGTTCCAGATCGCCGTGCCGTGCGGGCTCACCCGCCGCAACCGGCGGTACACAACGTACGCCCACGCCGCCCCGGTCGCCTGGAACACCTTCCAGAAGAACTCCGCGGTCCAGATCATCCGTGACCCTCGGCAGGCATCACGATCGGTCCAACCGGTGGCCGTAGTATAGCAGGCGGTCTTCCGGACCGTAAACGCCGGCCCCTCGGGCGTCGACGTCTGTGGCGGTGAACAGCAAGACCGCCGCTGCGGCCGTGACGTTCAACGACTCCGAACCGGGGCGGATCGGGATCCGTACGCGGCGTGCGCGTGCCCAGGTATGCGCAGGGCCCCTCCCCTCGCTCCCGAAGACGAACACCAGCGGAAGCCGGAAGCGAACTCTCCGATAGTCTTCCTCCCCCTTTGCGTCCGCGACCCAGAGGTGGGCGTCGCGCGGGAGCGCGTCCGGCTCCGTCCGCACGATCGGCAGCGCGAAGCACGAGCCGGCGCTGGCGCGGACGGCCTTGGGGTTGAAGGGGTCTGCGGTGCCTTCGGTCAGGGCCAGGGCATCGAAACCGGCGGCGTGGGCGGTGCGGATCAAGCTGCCGAGGTTGCCGGGGTCCTGCAGGCCATCGGCTACCACGAGGCGAGACCAGGTGAGGCTGTCCAGCGCCACCGGTGGGGGCGTCCGCACCACCGCCGCCACGGGCTGAGGCGTCTGGACGTCGGCGAGGGCTCGGATCACCCGCTCGGAGACCGAGACCACCGCGGCACCCGCCGCCGCGGCACGGTCCCGCAACCCGCCCAGTCCGGATACGCCGGGTACGACGAGCACCTCTTCAACGTGCGCGCCGTAGCGCAGCGCGGCGTCGATCAGACGCAGCCCCGTCACGACGAGGCGGCCCTGCCGGGCCCGTTCGCGGGGGCGCAGCAGCGCGCGCAGGGCGAGGACGTGGGGGTTGCGCAGGCTCGTGATCATCTCGGGGTGGGGCACCTGCGGCAGTGCCTGCGGCCTGAGGGCGCCGCCGAACCGTCAGTGCTTCTCCTGCGCCCGCCTGACCACCTCGGCGAACGCCGCTTCGTCGCGCACGGCCAGGTCCGCCAGGAGCTTGCGGTTGATCGCCACGCCGTTGCGGCGCAGCCCCCGGATCAGCCGGTTGTAGGTGAGACCGTGCTGTCGGGCCGCGGCGTTGATGCGCACGATCCACAGCCGCCGGAAGTCGCGCTTGCGGCGCCGACGGTCGCGGTAGGCCGCCGCAAGCGCGCGGATCGCGTACTGGTTGGCGAGCTTGAACCAGCGGCTCTTCTTGCCCCAGTAGCCCTTCGCGAGCTTCAACACCTTCTTGTGACGGGCGCGCGTCGTCTTCCCGCGTTTGACTCTCGGCACAGCGGATCACCTCCAACTGGGCGGGGTCGGTCGCTACTCGTAGGGCAGCAGCCGGCGCAGCCTCTTCGCGTCCGCCTTCGCGACGGGGACTTCTCTGTCCAGACGTCGCAGGCGACGGGCGCTCTTCTTCTCCTTGAGGTGGCCGCCACCCTGGCGCCCGCGCATCAGCTTGCCCCCGCCGGTGGCGCGAATGCGCTTGCGTAGCCCTTGGTGCGTCTTCGTCTTCGGCACGGACCCGCCTCCCTATCGCCTCAGGGGATTCAGCACCATCACCATGTTCCGGCCTTCCATCGTCGGGGACCGCTCGACCGAGGCGATCTCCGAGACGTACTCAGCGAGTCGGTCCAAAATGAGGCGTCCCAGTTCCGGGTGCGCCATCTCGCGTCCCCGAAACCACAGCTCCACCTTGACCTTGTGCCCGTCCTGCAGAAAGGAGTAGATCAGCTTCGCCTTGGTCTGGAAGTCGTGGTCTCCGATCTTCGGCGTCAACCGCATCCGTTTGATGTCCGAACTGCGTGCCTTACGGTGCGCCTGCCGGTCGCGTTTGCTCTGCTCGTACTTGTACTTCCCATAGTCCATGATCTTGGCCACCGGCGGATGCGCCGTCGGCGCGACTTCCACCAGGTCCAGGCCCGCATCCCGCGCCCGCTGCAGCGCTTCGGCGGTGGGCACGATGCCCAGCTGCTCCCCGTCGGGACCGATCAGGCGGACTTCCCGGATCCGGATTCGCTCGTTGACGCGCGGTTCCCGCTCTATGCTATCGCCTCCTCGCGAGAGGAAAATAAAAACGGGCACAGAAGCCCGTGGCAGTCGAAGACTCTGGGATTCGACCGACCCGGCTGGCAGACCACGCCGCCGGGTGAGAAGCGAGGCTTCTGCTTGTCCAAGCGCCTGTCACGATACCACGACCGGTCGTCGAGGTCAACGAGCGTAGGACGCCGGGACGAGGCTGGGCCATGGGAGTCCGGATCGAAGCGGGCCTGAGGGCGGTGGGCGCGTTCACTTTGCGACGCCTCGAGGAGATCGGGGACGCGGCGATCATGCTCGGCCGCGTGGTCGGTTACGTGGCCCGGTTGAACTGGGAGCCGAGGGAGACCCTGCGCCAGATGGGGCGTGCCGGTGCGGACTCCGTCCCGATCATCCTGCTCACCGGCCTGTTTTCGGGGATGGTGCTGGCGTTCCAGACGGCCAACCAGCTGCTCCGGCTGGGCGGCGAGGGCTTCGTAGGGGGGTTGATCGCGGTGTCGATGGCCCGCGAAGCCGCCCCGGTGTTCACGGCGATCGTGATCGCCGGCCGCGTGGGCGCCGGGTTTGCTGCCGAGATCGGCACCATGGCCGTCACCGAGCAGGTGGACGCCCTCCGGGTGATGGGCACCGACCCGATCCGCTACCTCGTCCTGCCGCGCGTGCTGGCCCTGGTGACGATGCTGCCGGTGCTGGTGCTCTTCGCGAACGTCATCGGATACCTCGGCGGTTACGGGGTCAGCATCCTGGCGGGGGTGCCCGGCTCGGTCTACCTCTCGTCGGTCCGCCAGTTCCTGAAGGTCAGCGACGTGACCGGAGGGCTGGTCAAGGCAGCGGCCTTCGGTCTGCTCACCGCCATGGTCTCCTGCCGCAGGGGGCTGCACACGACCGGAGGCGCCGACGGTGTCGGGCGGTCGACGACAGGCGCGGTCGTGGCCGCGATCACGCTCATCCTCGTCGCCAACTACTTCTTGGACATTCTGCTATTCTGAGGCTTGCTGCCAGCCGTCGCACGCAGCGGCAGGGTGCGCCCACCGGAGCGGTGCCAGTCGCGTCCGCGCCGGCCGGAGACTATACGCGGAGGGCGGGTTGGGCATCAGCGGCCGGATCGAGGTCGTCGGGTTGCGCAAGGCCTTCGGCCACAAGGAGGTCTTGCGCGGGATTTCGCTTTCCGTCGAGCCGGCCGAGGCGGTCGCCATCCTCGGCCCCAGCGGCTGCGGCAAGAGCGTCTTGCTCAAGCACGTCGTCGGTCTGCTGACTCCCGACGCAGGGGAGGTGCGGCTGAACGGCGTCCCGGTGCACCGGATGACCTCGGAGGAACTGCAAGTCGTCCGTTCCCAGATCGGTATGGTCTTCCAGGGCGCGGCGCTGTTCGACTCGCTCTCCGTCGGCGAAAACGTCGCGTTTCCCCTGCGGCGTCACCGCAACCTCCGATCCCAGGAAGTAGAGGAGATCGTCGCCGAAAAGCTAAGACTCGTAGGCATGGAAGGCACAGAGGACCTCATGCCGTCCGACCTCAGCGGCGGGATGCGCAAGCGGGTGGGAATCGCGCGCGCGCTCGCACTCAATCCGGTCATCGTCCTGTACGACGAGCCGACCGCCGGACTGGACCCCGTGACCGCCCGGGCGGTGGACCGGCTGATGGTCCGCCTGCACGAGCAGATGCGCACGACCACGGTGGTCGTGACCCATGACCTGGTCACCGCCTTCGCGGTGGCCCAGCGGATCGCGGTAATGCACGAGGGCCGGTTCGTCGCCCTCGGCACACCGCAGCAGATCCGCACCTCGTCCGACCCGATCGTAGCGGAGTTCGTGCGCAGCAGCGCGCTGGGCACACCCGCAGCGGCGGAGGTCGGATGACCGTCCGCGGAGACCATCCATGAAGACCGAGGTGCGCGTCGGACTGATCGTCGTCCTGGCCGCCGTCCTGTTCGTCGGACTGCTGGCCTTTCTGGGCCGGGGACTGTTGGCCGAACCCGGATATGAGATCCGGATTCGGTTCACCAACGCGGAGGGCCTGAGCCCCGGGACGGCCGTCCGCATGGCCGGCGTACAGATCGGCACCGTGCAGTCGCTGGCGTTGACGCCCGACAACCGCGCCGAGGTGCGCGTCCGCATCCGGCCCGGGGTGGAAATCGCCCGCGGCTCCCGGTTCTTCATCGCCACCAGCACGCTGCTGGGTCAGCGCTACCTCTCGGTGGAGCCCGCGCAGGTCGGTCCCCCGATCGACCCGGGGGAGGTGGTGGCTGGGGAACCGCCGTTCAGCCTGGACGCGATCTACCAGAGGATCGACGAGCTGTCCGCGGACCTACGGGCGGTGGTGCAGGAGGTGCGCAGCGTGGTCCGCAGCAGCCAGCAGGTCGTCGACAACCTGAACCTGACGGTCCTCGGTGTCCGCGACGTCGTGACCGATCCGGCGCTGCGCGCCTCGCTCCGCCAGGCCGCGACGAACGTCGAAGCCGCCACCAGGCGGCTGGATGGTCTCGTGGCGGCCGTGGGGACGGACGCCCGACAGACCGTGCGCAACCTGCGCGCGGTGTCGTCGGAGCTGGTGGGTATCGCCGAGCAGGTCCAGACCTTCGTCTTTGACGTCGCCGGTGACGGACAACTGGCAGCACAAATCCGACAGACGATGATCTCGATCGAGCGTACGGCCCGCCGCATCGACGAGATGGCCCGGACGCTGCAGGAAGGACTCGTCAACCCCGACCAGGTAGCAGAAGTCCGCGGCATCATCGCGGACGCGCGCACTGCGGTGCAAAAGGCCAGCGAGGTGCTGGACAAGGTGAGCAGTGGGGTTGACGCGGTCACCGGCTTCGTGCAGGGGATCCAGGCGGCCGTCCCGCTGCTGCCGAGCCTGCGGTTCTCCTACGGGCTCTGGTACGACAGCGCCACGGCGTTCCGCCACGACCTGGACGTGTGGGTGGCACACGGGCAGCCGCGCTACTATCGGCTGGGCCTCCACGACGTGGGCCGGGGCAACTACCTGAACCTGCAGGCTGGGTTCCGGCTGTCCGACACGTTGGGGTGGCGGGTGGGCCTCATCCAATCACACATCGGGCTAGGGCTCGACTACCAAATCGCGCACAACTGGCTGACCATGCTGGATGTGTACAATCTGAACCGACTCACGCTGGACCTCACGACGTACTACAGCTTCCAGCCGAGCTGGGCCATCTCGCTGCACCTGCGCGACATCCTCTACGATCGCTCCTGGGGCATCGGCGTTCAGTACCGCTTCTGAGCAGCCTCGAAGCGACGAGGGCGCCGCATCTGCGACGCCCTCATGTACCTCGGACGGCAGCAGAAGCGTTACCGCTTCTTCTTGGCGGTCTTCTTCGCCGTCTTCTTGGCGGAGGTCTTCTTGGCAGCTGCCTTCTTTCTCTTGGCCGCCATGGCTCGGTACCTCCTTTCCTGTGGTTTGTCCTACAAATACGAAGGCAGCCTGCAAAAATCCTTCTCGTCGCACGAGAAAAATCCACCGTACTGTTCGCGTCCGTGCCCGACGTTCACTCTGGTGTTTCCGTCAGGCGCGCCGCGTGGTACATGCCGATGCCGCGGCCCGCCACCGCCGAGGCCAGGTAGCCGAGGATGAACAGGAAGATCGCCTTCAGCACCAGGACCAGCGCGACGTTGAGGTTGGGTCCCTGTTGCGCGGTGGGTGCTGCGGCGAGTCCACCCAGCATGCCCCCGGTGAGCTCTCCGTAGGCCAGGTAGAACACCAACAGCAGCAGTGCCACGCCCACGACGAACACGACCATCCCCAAGATCCGTCCGGACGCATCCGGCGTGGGCGACGCCCTGTAGGTCATCCTCGCTCCCTCCTTTTGTCGTGATCGTGTCGCCCTGCACTGCACGTCTCGGGCCGTCCAGACCGAGAAGCGGAGTCGGGAGGGCTGGCCCCTGTGCGACGGGTCACTGGACCCTCGCGCCGTCCAGCGCACGCGGGCACAGCGGGCAGTCGTTGCGCTCCGGCAGACGGTCGATCGCCGCGAGGATCAGGTCGCGCAGCTTGGCGTTGTTGGCGGCGAACTGCTTCATCACCTCGTCGGCCGTCACCGGCGCGCGGTCGGGTTCTGTGGGAACACCAACGTCATAGTCGGTCACCAGCGAGATGTTCACGTAGCACAAGGCCAGTTCCCGCGCCAGCCAGGCCTCCGGGTACTGGGTCATGTTCACGACCTCCCACCCCTGGGACCGAAACCAGCGGCTTTCGGCCCGAGTCGAGAAGCGGGGCCCCTGGATCACGACGACGGTGCCGCGCTCGTGCAGCGGCAGGCCCATGGACCGCGCGACGTCCGCGACCAACGCCCGCAGCGTCGGACAGTACGGATCGGCCGCGCTGACGTGGGTGGTGACCGGACCGTCGTAGAACGTGTCGGTGCGCCCGCTCGTGCGATCGACGAACTGGTCACACAGGACGAAGTCACCGGGTCGCACGTGTGGCTGCAGACTACCCACCGCACACGGACCGAACAGCCACCGCACGCCCACCTCGCGCATCGCCCACAGGTTGGCCCGGAACGGGATTCTGTGGGGGGGAATCGTGTGGTGCCGTCCGTGGCGCGGCAGGAAAGCCACGCGGTGCGTACCGACGGTTCCGATCGTGATCGCGTCGCTGGGAGGGCCGTACGGCGTGTCGATCCTGTGCTCGGAGACGTCCTCCAGCAGACGGTAAAACCCCGACCCGCCGAAGACGCCCACATCGGCGTTCAGCACGTGCAACCCTCCTCGGGGAAGATCGAGCGCCGGCGCGGCAGCGAACCGGCAACACCGCCAGTTTACCATCCGCACCGCCCGATCGGCCGGTTGTGGCACGTGCCCCTAGCGCCGGGTCTGCTTGAGCCGGGCGATGTATAGCCGGGCGAGCTCTTCGCCAGACGCATCGGACCGCCCCTGCGCACCCGGCACCATCCAGCGGTCGGCCTGCGCGTACTCCGCGTCGGCCTGCGGGCTCGCGAGGCGACGGCGCAGGCGCAAGACCGCGGCGCCGACCACGGCGCCGACGACCGGGAGACGGCGCGCGGCGACTTCCAGTAGGAACAGACCCAGTGCTGCTGTGGCTAGCAAAGGCCACGTTTCGCGGACGTCCCGCCCGGCGCGAGCCCTCCGCATCGCATCCGCCGGGCGGAGCAGGACCGATCCGCCACCGACCTCGGCGATCCGCGCCAACAGGGACCCGTCCGCTCCCACGTCTCTCAGTTCCGGTGAGTAAGAGAGCACGACGGGCAGGGTCTCGGTCGCGATCACGCGCGGGCCGCTGCGAGCCGTGACCGCGAGGGCATACAGACCTGGACCGTCCAGGGGCACGCGCCCCTCGTAC
Source organism: Armatimonadota bacterium (assembly GCA_031432545.1). NCBI lineage: Bacteria > Bacillati > Candidatus Sysuimicrobiota > Candidatus Sysuimicrobiia > Candidatus Sysuimicrobiales > Candidatus Sysuimicrobiaceae > Candidatus Caldifonticola > Candidatus Caldifonticola tengchongensis. Next base: position 34,917 of record JAVKGX010000010.1, on the reverse strand, counting down.
CATCCGGGTCCAGTCTGGCGCAGGTGCAACGCAGTGGCCTCGCGCCCGGCGACGACGGCTCCCACCGACAGTCCGTCGAGGTAGTCGCCGTCGGCGTCGCGCGCATCGACGGCCACGTGCAGCGAGGCGCCTTCCCACGCGGTGTGGACGTCGAGGGTTCCCCCAACGGGACGCATCGTCCATCGGACCGTCCGCGACCAGAAGCGCGCGAACTCCCGCCAACGGTGCCACTCCACCGACCAGCGCGGAACGGCGTCGGAGGTGAACGCGACCGCGCGCCCGAGCCCGTAGCGCCACGTGGCCAGGATCGGATCCCGTTGCGCCGACCGCAGGTGTACTTCCGCCGAGGGCTTCGGCGACGTCGCGACGTAGCCCCGCAGAGCGGGGACCTCCCCCAGTCCAGCCAGCAGGTCGGTGGCCTCGCGGCGCGGCACGAACCGCTCTTCCACGAGGTAGGCGCGCGTGGCGACCATCGCTTCCGCGACGAAGATTTGCGGGATGCTGTAGACATCGCGGGCCACGTAGTGCCGACCCCCACCCCAGGCCGCGAGGGAGGTCATGAACTTCACGTCGGCGTCCTTGCCCACAGATACGGTGCTGACCGTCATCCTCTCGGAGCGCATCTGCCGGGCCAGTCGCTCGAAGTCGCCCGGGTCGGTGTGTCCGTCGGAGAGCACGATGACGTGCTTGACCTTGACGTCGACGCCGGCCAGCGCCTCGCGCGCACCGGCAAGCGGCGGCCACATGTTGGTGCCCCCGCCGGCGCGCAGCCGCGCGACCTGGTCGATGATCCGTTCCCGGTGGCGCGCCTCGGTCAGCGGCACGAGCCAGCGGTACTCCTGATCGAACTGGATCACACCGATCAGATCGCGTTCTGCAAGCAGATCGATCACCGACTGCGCGGTCTCCTTGGCGAGTTCCACCTTGGCGGTTTCGGCGCCCAGCCCGGCCATGCTGCCGGAGGTGTCGAGGACCAGGACGATCGCCATGCTCGGCAGCGCCACGCGGTGGCGCACGTCCATGGTCACGGGGAGCGCTTCCTCCAGGGGCGTTTTGGCATATCCACCGACGCCGTAGGACCGCGGGCCGCCGACCGCCACCAGACCGCCGCCCAGGTCCCGCACGTAGTCGCGCAGCGCCTCCATCTGCGCGCGCGACAGCACCGTGGCCGTGACGTCTTCGAGCACGACGGCGTCGTAGCCCGCCAGCGCGGACGGGCGCGCCGGCAAGCGTTCGGCGGACGTACGGCGCACCCCCAGCCCCTGGGCACGCAGCACCTCGGGCAGGCCGCCTTGGCCCACGTACAAAACGGACGGCGGCCCCGCCACCCGCACGACCGCCTGCGCGCGGTTGTTCTCCCAGACGGTGTCCCGGTCCGGAATCACAGTCGCCACGAGCTCGAGCCAGCCGCCCGAGCGGGCCTGTACGGGGAACGCGACGGCGCTGAGGCCCACCGGGACGTGCGCGCGCCGCCGGCGGATCACCTCGCCCTGGGCGCGCAGTTCCACCTCCGCCATCTGCCCCCAGTTCGACCGCACGAGGACCCGGGCGACGAAACGCTCACCGGCACGCACCTGAGGCGGGACGACAATCTCCTCCGCCAGTACCTCGCGGGTGCGCCGGCGGGGCAGCGGCACGACGGACACCTCGATGCCGGCGGCCCAGGCGGACCGCGCCGCCTCCAGTGCCCGGCCGCCGTGGTCCAGGCCGTCGCTGATCACGACGATCCGGCGCCCGCCGGTCGGCGGCAGTGCACCGACCGCGGCGTCGATCGCCGCACCGATGTCGGTCTCCATCGGGCGCGGCCGCTGCGAAGGTCTGGGATCGAATGAGTCCGACGGCGCCTGTTCGACGACCGCCGTCCCGCCGAACGTCACCAGCCCCACCCGGTCGCCCGGCCGCCGCGCTGCGGCCGCCTCCGCCACAAACCGCTCGGCCGTGGCAGCCTGGTTGGCGTCGATGCTGTCAGACCGATCGAGCGCGAAGACGACGGTCAGGCGCGGGGAGCGGGCGACGACCTGCGGTCCGGCGAGCGCACCCACTACGAGCGCGACCGCCGCAAGCCGAAGTGGGAGGTACCTAGGCGGGGTGCGGGCCGCGCGCGCCGCCCGCCAAAGCACGGGCAGCAACACCAACAAGATCAGCGCCCAGGGCGCTTCGAACCGGATCACGGCTTCACCGTACGCACGGCACGCAGCGGACGCCGGACGTTGGGGCGCGCATACGCCCACCACTCAACCACGAGCAAAGCGAGCAGGCAGAGCAGCCCGACGGACGCCACCTCGCGCGCGCCGGATCGCCCGTCGACGCCAGTCGGCGGTGCGACCGGCAAAGCCGCCGGAACCGGGCTCAGCGACGACGGGCGGACCACGAACCTCCGCACGCGGTCGCCCGAGCGCAGCGTGTAGAGGCCCGCGCGGTCCAGCGGCGGCGTGACGAATCGCCTGTCTTGCGCGCGCAGTGTGACCTCTCCGTCCGGCCCCTGCAGCAGCGCCTCGCGGGCCGACCCCGCCGGCATCGTCAGCCGGTCTCCCGCCTCCACCGTCAGCGCCGACGCGCCCGACAGCCACTCCAGCGCGTTGACGAAGAACACGGGGAACGCAGGCCGCAGCGCGAAGTCGGATCGCTCCAGGTCGAACGCGACGACGATCAGTCGCCGGTCCCGATCCTCGTATCCCCAGACCAGGGGAAACTCGCCTTCCACCAGGGCCTCTCCGGACCGGCTCTCCAGGGCGAGCGCGTCGGTGATGCGCACCTCGCTCCAGTCCACGAACCGCGTCACCGGGTGCGTGTGCTTCCACCGTAAGATCTCCGGCCGCCGCAGCTCGCGCGACGCCTCGATCGGTACGTTGGTCGGCAGCGTGCGGAAGAGCAGATAGCTGCCCGCGGGCAGCGCGGCGGGAGGGGTCCGGTCCAGGATGACGACGTCGTAGACACCCCAGCGGGTCGGATCCACCTCGCGGGCCCGATCGCGGCGCGCCAGCGGCAGCGTCTCCAGCAGCCCGTCCAAAAAAGGGTTCACCCGCCCGACGACGAGGACCGACGGCATCGGACGCGAGGCGAGGGCGGCCATGCGGTTGTCCACACCCAGGTCGTCGCGCAGGGGGATGGCCGCTTCGACGACCTCCCCCTGGGGGATCGCGACCGCCGCCGTGGCCTCCTGCCCGGCCGGGACGACCACGGCCGTCGACGCCGTCGCGCGGCCGTCGACACTCAGCTGCAGCGGCACCTGCTCCGCCGCGTCGGTGTCGTTGCGGACCCGCACGACCGCGCGCAACTGCCCGTCGCCCGCCGGCGCGACCACCAGACCGGCGATGCCGAAGTTCCGGGGGCGGCCTGCGAACCGATGCGCCATGGCGCCGGCTGCCGCTCGGTCGGAGAACAGGTGCACGTGCAGGTGCCTGCCGGGTCGTGCCTGCGCGCGGGCTAGACGGACGGCGGCATCCAGATCGGCCGCGCCGTCGGTCGGCCGCAGCGATCGCAACGCCGCCACCGCGTCCTGCCGCCTGGAGGTCAGGGGAACGACCATGCGGGGGGAGCGTGCGGCGCCCACCACGGCGATCTGCTGGCCCCGGCCCAGCCCTGAAGCGAGAGCGATGGCCGCGCGGCGCGCCGCCTCGAACCGCGTCGGCCGGACATCGGTGCTCTGCATCCCTGCCGACAGGTCGACGACGATCACCACGTCGTCGCCCGCTGTGCCGGTGGTGGGGATCTGTGGCCTCGCCAGCGCGAACGTCGCGGCAGCGACCGCAAGGATCTGGAGCACCAACAGCAGGTTGCGCTCGAGTTGCCGCAAAGGCCGGTGCGCGAGACGATCGCGGCGCGCCGCCCTCCACAAAAACAGGCTGGGGACGGTGACCTCGGTGCGGCGGGCCCGCAGCAGGTACAGCAGGACCAGCAGCGGGATCGCCGCCAGCCACCACCACGCCGAGGGATTCAAGAAGTACACTGCCGCGACCCGTTACCTAACGAGTCCGCCCATCCGCATGTAGCGCAGCACCAGGTCGCGCACCGGTACGCTCGTCGTCGTCCGCAGGTACTCGATGCCGTGGCGGAAACAGAACCGCTCCACGTCCGCGAAGAACGCGTCGCGCGCGCGCTCGAACGCCTCCAGGGCGACGCCGTCCGCGGTCACGTCCACGGCGTCGCCGGTCTCGCTGTCCACCAGCCGCAGGTCGCCCTGCAGCGCCGGAGCGATCTCCTCGTCGGAGAGCACCTGCACCAGGAACGTCTCGAACCGACGGTAGCGCAACATCTTGAGCGGGGCCTCGAATCCCGACAGATCGAACAGATCGGTGATCAACACCGCCATCCCGCGGCGGCGCGTGCGCTGGGTGTAATCGCGGATCGCGCCCGCCAGCGAGGTGCCGCCGTGCGCCCCCTCTGATTCCAAGAAGGAGAACAGGTGCAGCGCGTGGTGACGGCCGCGCCGCGGCGGCAGAGCCCGACCGGCACCGTCGCGCACAAACACCGCACCGACGCGGTCGAGGTTCGCCAGCGCTACGTAGCCGAGCGCGGCGGCCAGGCGCCTGGCGTGATCGAGCTTGCTGGGGTTGCCGAACCGCATCGAGGCACTGGCGTCGACGATCAGATGGACGTCGAGGTCTTCTTCCTCTCGGAAGAGCTTGACGAACAGCCTGTCCAGGCGCGAGAGGACGTTCCAGTCCACGTAGCGGGTGTCGTCTCCCACCTGGTAGGAGCGGTAGTCGGCGAACTCGACGCCGCGCCCCAGCGTGAAGCTGCGCCGCTCGCCGTACGTGCCGCCGCGCACGCGGCGTCGCGCCAGCAGGCTCAGCTGCTCCAGGCTGCGCAGGAACTCGCTGTCGAGCAACGGCATGAGAACGTGCCCGCCCCGCTACGAGTCCCCGTCGGCCGATGACGGCGAGCCGATCTTCGTCTTCGGCACGAACTCGGGCGTCTCGCGCACCACCTCGTGCAGGATGTCATCGGGGTCGATGCCTTCGGCCTCCCCCTCGAAGTTCAACAGGATCCTGTGGCGCAGCGCCGGTCCGACGAGCGACCGGATGTCGTCGATGCTGACGTTCGCACGCCCGGAGGCCAGCGCGCGTGCCTTCGCACCGAGCAGGAGGGCCTGTGCTCCGCGCGGGCTGGCGCCGTACCGCACGTACCGCCGGGCCGCGCTCGCCGGACGGGGACCTTCCGGTTGCGTCGCCTCCACCAGACGCGCCACGTAACCGCGCAGGTGCGGCGCGACCGCAACCTCGCGGACCAGCGCCTGCATCGCGCGCACCACCGCCGCGTCGGCAGCTGCCCGCGCGTCCGGGACGTGGGCGCCCGTCGTCCGCTCAAGGATCTCGACGACCGCGTCGGCGTCGGGGTAGCGCACACGCAACTTGAACAGGAAGCGGTCCAGCTGGGCTTCGGGCAACGGATAGGTGCCCTCCATCTCGATCGGATTCTGCGTCGCCAGCACGAAGAAGGGTACGTCCAGTGGGTAGTGGACGCCCGAGACCGTGACCGCGTACTCCTGCATCGCCTCCAGCAAAGCGGACTGCGTCTTGGGCGTCGCCCGGTTGATCTCGTCCGCCAGAACGATCTGTGAGAAGATCGGACCTCGCTGGAATGCGAAGTATCTCCTGCCCTCCTCGTCTTGCATGAGCACGTTGGTCCCGACGATGTCCGCCGGCATGAGGTCCGGGGTGAACTGGATCCGCGCGAACCGCAAGTCCAGCGCCCTGGCCAGCGTCTTCACCAGCAGTGTCTTGCCCACACCCGGCACACCTTCGAGCAACACGTGTCCGCCGGCGAAGACGGCCAGCAGCACGTGGTCGACGACGTCGGCGTGGCCGACGATGACGGATTGCACTTCCTCGCGGACCCGGTGGTAGGTCTGCTGGAAACGGGCGACGTCCATGAAAACCTCCGAGTCGTCGGACGGTGCCGGGGATTCGCACTCGGGTCGGTGCGTTTGCCGATCGCCGGGCACGGTCACCGCCCCTGTCGGGCCAAGTGCAGGAAATAGCGGCGCACGATCTCGCGGTAGCTGCCCGGCACGCGGGCGCTGTGCATGGTCTCGTCCGCCTGGCGCACGATGCGCGGCGAGATCGCGACGGTCTGGGTCCGTACCTGCGTGCGGCGGGCTTCTGCTTCGACCTCGGCGCCGAACGTCGGGCCGCCGCCCTGCTGTCCGGCGAGGGCTTCCCGGCGGCGCTCGCCCGCGAGCCGTTCGGTGGGCGGGCCGGTATTCGCCGGCGCCTGCCCGGAGCCTGCCCGGCGTCCCTGGCGCGGGCCCTCGGGCGCCGGATCTTCGCCCACCTCGCCAGTGCCGCCGTCAAGCCGTTCGTCGCCGGGACCGACCCCCTCGCTGTCCCCCTCGCCGCGTCCCACCGCCTGCTCACCCACACCACCCCTCGGCGCCTCCGCGACCCGCTGGTGCGACCGGCGGACCCGCTCACCGGCCTGCTGCAGCAGGCCCTCTTCCTCCAGGAGTCTCTGGAGGTCGCGGAGGTCTTCTTCCGCCTGCTGGATCGCCCGCCGTGCGCCCGCGGTATCGTGGCGCCGCAGCCGCTGGTGGGCTTCGTCGAGGTGGCGGCGGGTCTGCACCGAGGCGTTTCCGCGCGACTGCTCGTACACGCTGCGCAGTGCCTGGCGGATGCGAGCGAGCTCCTGGGGCGAAGGGGTGATCTCCTCCAGCTGCTCGGCGAGTTCGCGCAGTTGCTTCGCCTGCGCCTCCACCGCCTCGGCGTTCGGCACAGGCGGTGGGGAGGTGCGGTCGGGCTGGGGCGAGGAGGGTGCGCCCATCCGCTGCTGGATCTGGGTGCGCGCCTGCTGGCGCGCCTGCTCGATGTGTTCGGCCAGCCGCTGCAGCCGTCCGAGAGCACCACCCCGTCCGATGCGCTCGGTCTGCAGCGCACGACCGACTTCCTCGGTCCGTGAAGCCGCCTCGCCGAGGCGGCGCAGCTGGCGCGCCCGCGCCGTCGCGACCATCCGGTGGGCTGTGTCCTCCAGCGCCCGGCCTTCCTGTCGGATCGCCTCCGCTGTCCGGCGGGCGGGTGTGTAGGGGAGGGTCGTACCCGCCAACAGGAACTCCCAGACCACTACGGCGGCCACCAGCGCGAGGATGCGCCGACCCGCAACCGGCGGCCGTAGCGCGATCGCGTCGCGGACCCTCACGCGCGCGGCGGCCCGCAGGGTGTCCTCTTCGAGGTAGTCCCGCAGCGCCGTCTTCGCCTGCCCGCTTTCCACCGCCAGCCACGTGGTCAGCCGGTCGTCCAGGCCGCAGCGTCGGTCCAGCACGAACGCCGCCCGGCTGACGGACGGAACGAGCACCAGCCGCCCGGCGCCCAGCGCGAGCGCCGCCGCCGCGGCGGCGCCACCCAGGACCCACCAGGCCGACACCTCGAAGGGCATGAGGAGGGTAAGCAGTTGCGCGCCCAGACCCACGGACAGGGCGAGGACGGCCGCCAGCGCCGCCGCGCCCACGGCCCGCCTCCAGGCCAGCCGGAGCCGGGCGTCGCGCAGCAGTCGTCGCACGGTCGCGTTCACGTCTCCGCTCGTAGGTAGGGGATGCGCCGGGCCGAACCCCAGAACGCCAGCGCACCGATCACCGTCGAGAACAGCGCACACATCGCGCGCAGTTCGCCCGCCACCCCCGGATGCACGGCCCGCACCGGTTGGAACGACGGAAAGCCGAGCAGAGGCAACAGACCGAACACGCCCGCCAACAGGCCCCACGCGGCCAACGACCGCACCAGGTCTCCTTCGACGGCGCCGGACAACCACGTCCCAATCGCGGCAAACCCCCAGACCACGGCGGCCACAACCCCTGCCTGCGCCGCAGCCACCCAGGGGCTGCCGTCGCGCAGCGCGTTCAGAAAGTAGAACGCCGGCCAGGTGGCCAGCGCCAAGTGGGCTGCGAATACGGCGGAGGTGATCGCCTTGCCGCGCACGATCTCGCCGGCCGAGAAGGGGGACATCACGAGGTCCGGCAAGGTCTTCTCACCCGGGATGGCAATCTCGCCGCTGCTGATGGCCACCGCCACATAGGCGGCCGCCACGAGGATCGCGATCGAGACCCCGCCGACGACCTGGCTGGGCGTCGCACCGTCGGCGTCGGGCGACAGCCCCAGCAGTGTCGCTAGGCAAACCAGGAGGGCGAACACCGCCTGCACGCCCACGCCTTTGCCCGTCCCGAACCGAGCCCTCAGGTCGCCGCGGACGACGGCCAGCTCGTTCACCGGATCCGACCCGGGATCACGACCCACCAGCCGCCCCCGAACCCCTCGCGCTCGACCACCACGACGGGATGGTTCTTCATTATAGTACCTGCTTGAGGGATCCATGCCCGCAGCGTTCTCAGGCCCGGGTGGCGCGCTTCCACGGGCCTCCAAGCGCCCGTATCCAGTCGGTGGCGACCCTGCAGACGGCCGAGCGGGATCATCCGATCCTGCCAAAACAAAGTCCCCTCTCCCAAATCGGCCAGCGGACCCACCGTGCGGAGTTCGGTCTCGTCGGCGCTGAGTTCCACCTCCAGCCGTCGGGGTGCGACGCCGTCCCACCACAGCCACAGGCGGTCGCCGGCCCGCTGCTTAGCTTCTATGCGAACACGGTCGGGCAGCACTTCGACCTCCGCGTCCTGAAAGCCGCCGACCACGGCCGGATGGGAACCCGCCGACAGTGTGTAGATGAAGCGTCCCCCATACGCCGACACCTGGACCCCGCGAGCCCGCGTCCACTCGACGCCTTCCACGACGACGCTCAGCGCTTGGATCTGGGGAGACCCGGAGATCTCGCGCGCACGCTGGGACATGTGCCGCAGGCCGGCGGTCGCGAGCGCCGCGACCAGCGGAATGGCCAGCCAGCGCCCCCGGCCCAAGCCGGCGAGCGCCACCGCCGCAACCCATAGGATCCAGTACGCCAGCAGACCCGCTGCGGCTGGCCCAAACGCCGCGCGAGATACCACCTCCAACTCGTCCAGTTCAGGAGGTTGTGGCGGGGCAGGCAACGCCAGCCGCCACAACGGTGAGCCCGGTGGCACATCGACCAGCTCGGGCGCCCACAGCGTCACGGATCCCAGGCCGCGGGCGGCCGTGACGCCGAGCAGGACCGCACCTTCCCAGATCGGCTGCGTTCCCGGATCGCGCTGGATCTGCCGAATCGTCACCTCTCCGCCCCCCAGCGACCGCACGCCCCGCACCACGCTCTCGCGGCCGGTGTACGTGCCAGGCAACAGCCAGGCCGCCAGCGGCCCATCGGGGAGTGCGCCGGCGACCAGGACCCGTCCTCCGTGCAACACCCACTCCCGCAGCGCCGACCGCTGGTGCTCGTTGAGGATACGCTCGTTGAGGTTGGTGACGATCAACAGGTCCAGGGAGGCGTAGGCCACCGCGTCCTCCGGCAGGTCCTCCTCCCGCAAGTGAGCGACGGCCCGGCGGCGCACGGGGTCGGCGAGTCGGCCCGCGCCCCCGGTGCTGTCGCCGACCTCCGCCAGGAGCGTCGCCGCGGTGCGCGCCGGACTGACCGCCAGCTCCTCGGACGCCACGACCACCTGCCCCCGGATCAGCGACAGGACCGGTGGGCGTCGGCTGTCGCGCACGAGAGCGGGGAACCGGACGATGCGACTCCCCCCTGCGCCGACCTGCACGGGGCGGGAGACCCGAATGTGCTGACGCCCCGCCTCCTGCGGAAGGTCCACGACCAGCCGACCCTCAAGCGTACCCGTAGAGCGCAAAGTCACCGTGATCGGGTTCCACGTTCCCGGTTTGATCCAGCCGTCCCAGCCGAGCCGGCCGGAGACCTGCACGGCAGTCTGTCCAGCCGGCGCAAGCGTCCCTGCGAAGACCGTGAAAAACAACAGCGCACGGCGTAACGCCGTGCGCCGGTCCGCCGCAATCCCTGACCGCGCCGACTCAGCCGGTACCGTGATGCTCGGAGGCGTCATCCCGCATGACGGGCCGCACCGCGGCGCTCAGTCGGAAGTCTTGGCCGTCTCCTTTCGGGCCTCCGGACCGTCGCTCTTCGCCGAGGTCTTGCCCTCCGACGCCGCGCCGTCGCCCGACGACTTCTCACGGCGTCGGTAGTCGGTCACGTGAAACCCCGAACCGCGGAAGACAATTCCGATGGATCCGTAGACGCGGCGCGGTGTCGCCCCGCACCGCGGGCACCGGGGCGCTTGGGCGTCGACTCCGTGGAACGTCTCGAACCGGTTGTCGCACTGTGGGCATCGATATTCGTAGACAGGCACGTACGGACCTCCGATGGATACGACGATGAACTGCCTCCATTCTTCTCCCGCCGCCGCCTGTCCGTCAACCGAGGCGTCGGCCGGGCGCCCGCGCCGCGGCTACCTGCGTGCCAGGTGTGCGATCCAAACCGGGCCTGCGGAGTGCGCTGTGTTGGTGCCGAATGCCAGCGCCCGCCCCGTCGGACTCCATGCCAGCGCGACTTCGAACCCGTGGTCGGCCAGTTCGGGACGGTAGTCGGTCACGTGCAGCCGGCTGCGGCCGTCCGCATCGGCGATCCAGATCGTCGCCTGCTCGTCGCCGGCGACCTCCGCGTAGGCGACCTTGTCGGACTGAGGGGACCAAGCCGCGTCGGTGATCCGCACCGCGTGGGCGATCCGGCGCACAGACGAGCCGTCCGATCGCCCCACCCACAGTGACATGCTGCCCTCCCGCCCGAGGACGTAGGCGATCCACCGCCCGTCTGCCGACAGCACCGACCTGACGACGACCCCTACCGGCGGCGGCACCGCAGCGCGGTCCCCCCCGGCCACGCGCACCCGCCACTGCGCCCGCGTCGCGCCGGAGGCGTCCTCGATCCGGACAAAGGCATACACGCCGTCGGGATACCAGCCCAGGTCGCCCATCCACGTCCCAGAGGGCGACGACAGCAGAGGCCTTCGCACCCCGCCGTCGCGGCTGAGCAGCCAGGCGTGGTAGCCGTCGCGCTCGACGATCGCGACGCCGCGCTCGCCTCCAGGGCCCCAGCGGAACCCACGCACGACCCCCTCGGTGGGCAGAGGTGTGGCGGTGCCACGGGCCGCGTCCACCACGAACAGCCGACCGCCGGCAATCGCTGCGAGCCACAGTGCGCTCGGCGACCAGTCCAACCCGGTGACCGGCTGCAGGGCGACGATCCGGCGCTCCTGCCCGGTGGCGAGGGTGAGCGCGAAGACGCCGGTCTGGGTGCCGAACGCGATCTGATCCCCTTCGGGGGACCAGCTGGCGTTGCTGATCGCCATACGGTCGGTGATCCGACCGACACGGACCACCTCCAGCGAGGCCACCGGCTCGGGCTTGGGGACGCGGGAGAACTGGACCTGGCAGGCAACGAGCGCCAGGGCAACGATGGCCGTGGCGGCGCGGGTTGCCGACCCTCTGGCAGGTGGTCTCACACCACCGTGTACTTGCCGGCGGCCAGGTCCTGGATCAGAGCGCGCACGTCCGCCAGCTCACGGTCGAGCACTTCGCGAACCCCGCGCAGCACCCGGCTGCGTCGCGCGCGGGGCTCCAGGATCACCTGCGCCGCCGCCACCCTGGGGCGATCGATCGGTTCGCCGATCTGGCTGCACAACCAGATGTAGCACTCCCGCACGCCGGCCACCTCGTCGTAGACTCTCTGCGCGATGCGGTGCGTGAGGATCGTGTAGATCTTGCCGACGTGCGATACCGGGTTCTTGCCGGCGGCCGCCTCGGTGCCCATCGGACGGTTCAGGGCGATCACGCCGTTCACCTTGTTCCCGCGGCCGACCTGCCCACTGTCGCCGCTCTCTGCCGAGGTCCCGGTGACCGACAGGTACATCCCCCCGATTCCCCGGTCGGGCTCGTCGGCGTTGTTGAGGTGCAGCGCGACGTCCTCGATCGACGAATGCGCGCGCACGTGCTGCAGGACCGCTTCGTGCATCTGTGCCTTGCGCCGGAAGTACGTCCGCTCGCTGTCGATGAACCTGTCCACAAATGCCACCGCCACGGTCAGGTGCAGCGCGCTGCCGGTACGGATCCCCATCACCTTGATGTCCTCGCCGGCCTCCGGGAACTGCTTCTTGAACGCCGCCGAGTTCATGTACCGTTCGGTCTCCAGCACGATGCGCTCGGTCTCCGTCAGCGGTGCGTAGCCGACGGCGGCCGAGGTATCGTTGGCGCCGATCTCGGTGCGGTGGAAGATGTCCACCAGCTCGGGGGACCCGGGCTTGATCTGGATGTCGTAGGTCACGTGTTCATCCGGGTCCACGAATCGCAGGTGTCGGCGGATCCACCGCTTGGCCGTCTGGGTCGCGATCTCGCCGATGGGGATCTCGACCTCGCCCAGGCGGTAGGTGGCTCGGTCTCCGAAGATCAAGCGCATCGGCTCGCGGATCACCCCGCCGCCCAGACGGACCTCGGCGTCGCCCGCCACCAGGAAGGCCTTGTCGATGTTGTGGTGCAGGATCGTGCCCACCCGTTCCAGGTACGCGCGGCTGAGTTCGACCGACACCTGCTCCATGATGGCGTCACAGATGGAGTCGGGATGCCCTACGCCCTTGCGCTCCACCAACTCCACCTGGTGTTCGGAAACGGGTACGCCCGGCAGTGCTTCCACGAGGATGTTGCGCGTCACCGATCTCCCTCCGCTGGCAGTCTCCCACTCGACGATCCTAGCATCCGTGCCCACCGCAAGGGGAGGTGGCTAACGCCACGCGTGCGTGCGATGCGCGAACAGCCGGACGAGGATCAGCCCGGCGACGAACCCGCCGACGTGGGCCCAGAACGCCACGCCGCCGCCCTGGGTCTGGACCCCCAGGGAGGCGACTCCGTACAGCAGCTGAAGCAGAAACCACATCGGCAAGAACAGCAGCGCCGGCACTTCTGCTACCTGGGTGAAGAACCCCAGGGGCACCAGCGCGAGGATGCGTGCCCTGGGATACAGGATCAGGTAGCCGCCCAGCACGCCCGCGATCGCGCCGCTCGCACCGACCATCGGCACCGATGAGGTCGGGTCGATCAGGATCTGGGCCAGCGCTGCGGCGATCCCACACAGCATGTAGAAGGTCGCAAAGCGCAACGGGCCCATCGCGTCTTCGACGTTGTTGCCGAAGATCCACAGGTACAGCATGTTGCCGATCAGGTGCAGCCAGCCGCCGTGCAGGAACATCGACGTGACGAAGGCGTAGTACGGGGGTTCCGGCCCGGCGATCCGTGCCGGCACGAGGCCAAATGTCTGGAACAACCGCCCGATCGCGGCCTCGTTCGGCAAGGAGACGGTGTACAGGAACACCGCCACGTTCGCTGCGAGGATCGACAGCATGACGGCGGGCGTGTGGCGAGACGGCTCGCTGTCGCGCAGTGGGATCATCGTCGGGGCAGGCTACCGCTCCCAGGCGGCCTGGTCCACACCCTCGGCTTCGGCCACAGCCAAGAGCACCTTCTCGCGGTCGGCGGCCTTTGGCAGGCGCACCGCCAGTTGCAGGTTCACGCGGCCGTCCAGCCTCTCGGTCATCTCCACGCCCTCGATGCTCGCCTGGTAGCGCCCGAGGATCGACCCGATCCTCCCCAGCTGTCCGGGGCGATCGACCGTCGTCATCGTCAGGATGCCCGCGCCCTCGACCCGGCGCGGCAGGCGGCGCTCCACCCGGGCGAACAGGTGGAGCACGACGACCACGAGCGCCGTCGCCAGCAGTGCGCCCGCGTAGAACCCGGCACCTGCGGCCATGCCGATCGCCGCCACCGTCCAGAGGCTGGCGGCCGTGGTGAGCCCACCGACACCGGCCCCGTGCCGCCAGATCGTCCCGGCACCGATGAAGCCGATTCCGACGACGATGTTGGACGCGATGCGGGCCGGGTCAGCCCCGCTGCCGAAGAATCCGTAACGGCTGACCAGCGTGAAGGTGGCCGCCCCCAGCGTGACGAGGATGTGTGTCCGGAACCCCGCCGGCTTCTCCAAGACCTCGCGCTCGATGCCGACGATCCCTCCGAGGATGATCGCGAGAAGCAGGCGCAGGCCGATTTCGAAGGTGTCGATCATGGGCTAGTAACTCGTGCCCACCCATCGTAGGATGTCACGATAGGTGAGTGCAAGGATCAGCATCAACAGCAGCGCCAGCCCGACCAGGTGGGCGTAGCCCTCTCGGCGCGGGTCGATCCCCCGGCGCCGGATCGCCTCGACGAGCAGGAAGCCCAGCCTCCCGCCGTCCAGCGCCGGGAGGGGGAGCAGATTGAACATGCCGATCATGATGCTCAAGAATGCGGTCATGAAAAGGTAGGCGTCGACGCCGACCCGCGCGGCATCCCCCAGCAGCCGCACCGCGCCCACCGGGCCAGCCAGCTCCTCCAAAAAGCTGCCTGTGGTGACCAGCCGCGCGATGCCCACGACGATCTCGCGCATCGCGCGCACGGTCTGCTGCGCACCCCAGACCAGGGCGCCTGCGAGCCCGAAGGAGCGCCGCTGCACCCCGGGCGTGATACCCGTCACGCCCACCTGCAGCCGCGGATCGAGCCGGGGCGTCACCGTCACCGTGAAAGTCCGGCTGTCGCGCTGCACGGTCAACCTCAGAGGGTTGCCGGCGTTGCGGTGAATCGTACGCACCATCGCCTCACCGTCGGTGATCGTCTGCCCGTCGATCGCGACGATCCGATCACCCCGCTGCAGCCCCGCCTGCGCGGCGGGCCAACCGGGCCGCAGATCGGCGATCTCGTTGGTGACACGCTCGGGCAGTCCGTACACCCACACACTGACGGCAAACAGCAGCGCGGCGAGCACCAGGTTCATCGCCGGACCGGCCGCCACGACGGCGATGCGTGCCCACACGCTCTTTTGGCGGAACGACCCCGGGCCCTCGCCGTCTGCGAAGTCCTCGCCCTCCAGACGCACGTAGCCGCCCAGCGGGAGGGCATTGAGGCTGTACTGCGTATTACCCCGGCGGAACCGAAACAGTGCCGGGCCGAACCCCACCGCGAAGGCGTGCACGGTCACGCCCACGCGCTTGGCCACGAGGAAGTGGCCGAGCTCGTGGGCCAGGATCATCAGGCCGAATGCCAAAATCGCGAGCACGATCGGCATCACAGACTCCTTACCACGGCCCGGGCCCAGCGGTCCGCCTCCAGGATATCTTCCAGGTTGGGGTCTGCAACGGTTTCGTGCAACTCCATCGCGGCGCGGACCGCCCGGGGGATGTGCGCGAAGCCGAGTTCGCCAGCCAGGAACCTGTGGACCGCGGCCTCATTGGCAGCGTTGAGGACCGCTGGCATCGTGCCACCGACGGCCAGCGCCTCGTACGCGTAGCTCAAAGACGGGAACCGGCGCAGGTCGGGCGGCTCGAAGGTGAGCGTGTGATGTACCGTCCAGTCCATCGGTGTGTGGGCCGGGGGCGTGCGGTCGGGGTCGGTCAGCGCGTACTGGATGAACAGGCGCATGTCGGGGGGGCTCAGGTGGGCCACCACGGACCCGTCGGCGAACTCCACCATACCGTGTACGATGCTCTGCGGGTGGATCACGACCTGGATCCGGCTGGGGGGTAGGTCGAACAGCCACCGCGCCTCGATCACCTCGAGCGCCTTGTTCATCAGCGTGGCAGAGTCCACGGTGATCTTCGGCCCCATCCGCCAGGTCGGGTGGGCCAGCGCTTCTTGCGGCGTGACGCACTCCATCCCTTCGAGTGAGCGGCGCAGGAAGGGACCGCCCGAAGCGGTGATCACGATGCGCGCCACCTGGTCGCGGTGTCCCGCGCGCAGGCACTGGTAGATCGCGCTGTGTTCGCCGTCGACCGGAATGAGCCGGACGCCGTGCTCGGCGACCGCGCGCCGGACGAGCGGGCCGCCGGCGACGAGGGCTTCCTTGTTGGCCAGCGCCACGTCCTTGCCGGCGGCGATCGCCGCGAGGGTCGGCACCAGACCAGCGATGCCCACCACGCAGACGAGCACCACATTCGCCGACGGCCACCCCGCCACACGTTCGAGGCCGGGCGGCCCCGCGAACAACTCGCCCCGCCACCCGGCGACGCGGTCGGCCAGCGCCGCCGCGGCGGCGGGTTCCCAGACGGCTACCGCCTCGGGTCGCCAGCGGCGGATCTGCTCAGCCAGCGTGTCGACGTCCCGCCTGGCCGCCAGCGCGACGACGCGTACGCGGTCGGCGAGCGCATCGGCGACCTGCAGCGCCTGTTGCCCGATCGATCCGGTGGATCCGAGGATGGCGAGACGTTTCATCCGATGGTGACCGTGCTCAGATCGCCCCCGTCCACAGCCCGAACGCGTAGTAAGCGATCACACCCGCGAACAACAGCCCGTCGAACCGGTCCAGGAAACCACCGTGTCCGGGCAGGAGGTTGCCTGAGTCTTTCACCCGCGCTTCGCGTTTGATCGCCGACTCCCACAGGTCACCCACCTGCGACGCCACGCCGCAGGCCAGGCCGCCGACCACCGCGAACGCCGCCGGCAGGCCGGCGGCCCATCCTACCCCCAACGCCGCGACCAGGGCACCCCCCAGGCCGCCGACGGCACCCTCGATCGTCTTGGCCGGACTCACCTCGGGCAGCAGCTTGCGGCGCCCGATTCTGCGCCCGACGAAGTAGGCGGCGCTGTCGCCAACCCACACCGCTCCAAGCACAAGCAGCGTCAGTGCAACGCCGTCGGGCAGCCGACGGAGCAGGAGGAGGTGGGCGGCGAAGTAGCCGACGTACAGCGCACCCAGCGCGGTGCCCGCGGCGTTGGGCAGGGCGCGGCCTCGCCGTTCGGCGAGCTGCGCCGACAGCGCGTACAGCAGCAGGCCCGCCAGCAGCGTCGGGATCCAGCGGTGCTCGCCGACGTGCGCGAGGACCACGAAGGCCACGGCAGCGACCATGCCCGCCTCCCGACTCGGCACGTATCCCGCGCGGTTCATCAGCGCATAGAACTCCCATGTTCCGAACGCGACCACCATGCACACCAGCGCGGCGAAAAACCACCCGCCCACCCAGATCCCCGCGACGGCGAGGGGCACGCCGACCATTGCGGTCAACAGGCGTCTAGTCAGCATCGAGACCACCGAACCGGCGGACCCGCGCTTGGTAGTTCCGCAGGGCATCGAGCAGCGTCTGACGGGTGAATTGCGGCCACAGCACGGGAGTGAAGTACATCTCCGCGTATGCGCACTGCCAGATCAAGAAGTTGCTGATGCGTTGCTCCCCCCCGGTCCGGATCAGCAGATCCGGATCGGGCAGGGGGTACGTCTGCAGGCACTGTACGAATGCGTCCTCGTCCACCTGCTCCGGCCGCAGCATCCCCCTCACGCCGGATTCCACCAGCGCCCGTGCCGCCCGCACCACCTCCGCGCGGCCGCCGTAGTTCAACGCCCCAACAAGGTCCAGGTCCTGGTTGTGGGCAGTCGCCTCCTCCGCGTAGCGGATCGCCTCGCGCAAGCCAGGTGGGAAGGCTTCCCGGTCGCCGATGATGCGGATCCGTACGCCCTCGCGCGCCAGCTCCTGCGTCTCCTCGCGAAGCACTTGCTCGTACAAGGCGCACAGCGCTTCGACCTCCTCGCGCGGCCGGCGCCAGTTCTCGGTGCTGAAGGCGTACAGCGTCAGAACACGGATCCCGAACTCGCGCGCGGCGCGCACCGCTTCCCGGATCGCCTCCCGCCCCGCCCGGTGACCCTCGATGCGCGGCAGCCCGCGCGAGGTGGCCCAGCGGCCGTTGCCGTCCATGATGATCGCGACGTGCGCGGGAATCCTTCGGGGATCCAGCCCCAGGCGGCGCAGCCCCTCATCGTGGGGGAGTGCAGCCTCGGTCGTCGGTGAGGGGTCCCCGGGGCGTATGGCAGGTGGCTCAGCCACGTGAGGGCCGCGATGGGCGGGACGCGCGCTCATACTGCTCCCAGACCACGACGAGCTCCACGCGACCTTCGATCTCGCGCTGGCGAACCACCCTCTGTCGGCCCCGACCGGTCGCGCGAGGCGGCGCGGTCAGGCGGAGCTCCACGGTGCGCGCATCCAGCAGCGCGCGCGCCTCGTCGAGCGGGTAGCCGACGACGTCGGGCGTCATTACGGCGTCAGGATCTCCGCTTCCTTCTTCTCGAGCAGGGCGTCGATCTCCGCAATGAATTTGTCGGTGAGTTTTTGCAGTTCGTCCTGCGCCCGCTTGGCCTCGTCCTCCGAGATCTCGTGGGCGTCTTCCAGCTCCTCGATCATCTCCTTGGCCTCGCGGCGGATGTTGCGCACGGCCACACGCCCCTCCTCGGCGTGCCGCCGCGCCACCTTGACGAGATCGCGCCGTCTCTCCTCCGTCAGCGGAGGAATCGGGATGCGGAGCACCGCGCCGTCGGAGCTGGGCACGAGTCCGAGTTCGCTCTGCAGGATCGCCTTCTCGATCGCCTTGAGCGCGTTCTTGTCCCACGGCTGGACCACGAGCAGGCGCGGCTCGGGCACCGAGATCGTGGCGATCCGGTTGAGCGGCGTTGGGGTGCCATAGTAGTCGATGCGGATGTGCTCGACCAACGCCGGACTCGCGCGCCCGGTGCGCAGTCCGCCGAACTCCCGCTGCGTGGCCTCCACGGCTTTCTGCATCCTCTGACGGGCGTCCCGGAGGATGTCGGCGATCATCGCACGCCTCCGATCAGCGTGCCGACGTGTTCGCCGCGGACGATCCGCGCGAGGTTGCCGGGTTCCTGCAGGTTGAACACCCAGATGTCCAAACCGTTGTCCATGCACAGCGACACCGTCGTCGTGTCCATGACCTGCAGGCCGCGGTTGATGTAGTCGAGATAGGTCAGCCGGTCGAACATCACCGCGTCGGCGTAGCGGTTGGGATCCTTGTCGAAGACGCCGGGCACACGGTTCTTGGCGATCAGCACCGCGCCGGCTTCGATCTCGATTGCGCGCAGCGCCGCGGTCGTGTCGGTCGTAAAGTACGGGCTGCCCGTTCCGGCCGCGAACAGCACCACCCGGCCCTTCTCGAGGTGGCGGACGGCACGGCGTCGGATGAACGGTTCGGCGATCTCGTGCATGGCGATCGCGCTCTGCACCCGGGTCTGCAGGCCGTGGCTCTCGAGCACCTCCTGCAGCGCCAGCGCGTTGATGACGGTGGCCAGCATCCCCATGTAGTCAGCGGTCACCTTGTCGATGCCGAGTTTGCGGCTGAATTCTGCGCCCCGCACGATGTTGCCGCCTCCGACGACGAGAGCGATCTGGGTGCCGAGCTCCTGCACCGCCCGCACCTCGCGCGCGATCAGCCGCAGGACCTCGGGGTCCAGGGTGGCTGGCTCGGGGCCGCTCAGCTCCTCGCCGCTGATCTTGAGGACGATGCGCTGGTAGCGCGCCTGTAGCATCGGAGCGGGTGGTCGGCTGCGGACCTCAGGTCGCTTCTCCCAGCCGGAACCGCGCAAAGCGCCGCACGACGATGTTCTCGCCGGTCCGGGCGATCGTCTCCTGGACGATCTCCGAAACCTTCTTCTTCTCGTCGCGGATGTAGGGCTGCTCAAGCAACACGACCGTCTCGACCCACTTGCGCAGCTTGCCCTCCACCGCCTTCTCCAGCGCGGCTGGAGGGCGATCGCGCATCGTCTGTTGCAGCTGCGCGCGCGCGATCTCCCGTTCCCGGTGCAGGACCTCGGCTGGGATCTCCGCCTCCGAGACGTACTGGGGGTCGGTGGCGGCCACCTGCATCGCCAGGTTCCGCACCAGGGCCCGAAACTCTTCCGTGCGGGCAACGAAGTCCGTCTCGCAGTTGACCTCGATCAGCACGCCCAGCGTCCCGCCGCCGTGGATGTACGCATCCACCAAACCCTGGCTGGCCGCGCGCCCCGCTCGCTTGGCCGCACTCGCAAGCCCCTTTTTGCGCAGCAGCTCCACGGCTTTGTCGAGGTTTCCGCCGGCCTCCTCCAAAGCGCCCTTGCAATCCATCATGCCCGCGCCGGTGCGTGCCCGCAGTTCCTTCACGAGTTCTGCCGTCGCCGCCATCAGACCTCTGCTTCCTCCTCTTCGCTCTCGCTGCGCTCGTACGCCTCCGCCGTCATCGGTTGTCCGTCTACCTCCCCGTCCAGCGGCACGGGTTCCGGGACGGGCACCGGTTCCTCGGCCGCGTGCTTGCGCCGTTCCTCGGCCCCTTCGATGCAGGCGTCGGCGATCCGGCTGGTGATCAGACGCACCGCCCGAATCGCGTCGTCGTTGCCCGGCATCGGGTAGTCGACCTCGTCGGGATCGCAGTTGGTGTCCACGATCGCGACGATCGGAATCCCCAGCTTGCGGGCCTCGGCGACCGCGATGTGCTCCTTCCGCGTGTCCACGACGTAGACTGCGGACGGTAGCCGATTCATCATCTTGATCCCGCCCAAGTACTTCTCCAGCCGCGCATGCTCTTCGAGGACCCGGGCCTGTTCCTTCTTGGTGAGCATCTCCAACTGGCCCATCTCGCGCAGCTGCTCGATCTCGCGGAGCCGGTCGACCCGGCGTCGGATGGTCTGAAAGTTGGTCAGCATGCCGCCCAACCACCGCTGATTGACGTAGGGCATGCCGGCACGCTGGGCTTCCTCGCGGATGGCGTCCTGTGCCTGCTTCTTCGTCCCCACAAACAGCACCAGTCCGCTCTGCGCGACGGTGTCCCGGACGAAACGGTACGCCTCCTCCATCAGGGGAACGGACTTCTGGAGGTCGATGATGTGGATGCCGTTCCGTTCGGTGAAGATGAACCGGGCCATCTTCGGGTTCCACCGCCGGGTTTGGTGCCCGAAGTGGACTCCCGATTCGAGCAGTTGCTTCATGCTGACGACGGGCATCCTGCCTCCTGGTTTGCCTCCGCGCGATGTGCTCTCCGGGGAGCCCGCAAGGCCCGAATCCGTGTTCGAGACCCCTCGCCTGCCGTCGCGCGTGCGGAAGTGCGGCCGTCTCCCCCGGTCGACCCGGAGCCACCGGCGCGCCCGACGTAGTATAGCAGAAAACCGGCAGGGCCGCGGTCAGCAGCGGGAGCGCAGCCGCTCCAGTTCCCCGCGCAGCGACGGGTGGAGGACCTGGATGTGGGTTCCTTTCATTCCGAGGGACCGGGTCCGGAGGACCTGTCCACCCTCGAGCTTGCGCAGCGCGTTGACGATCACCGAGCGGGTGATGCCGACTCGGTCCGCCACGCGGCTGGCGACGACGATCCCCTCGTCACCTTCGAGTTCTGCGAGGACGTACCACACCGCCTCGACCTCCAAGTACGACAGCACACGCAGAGCCGCCCGTAGCCGTTCCGTCGAGGCTCCATCGCGGTCGCCATCCCCTCCTGAAGCCAGGTCGAGCGCCAGCAGCGCACCCGTGTACTCGATCAGCACGCGGTCCCGGTCGTCGGGCGGGGCGTCCCGCACGATCAACAGCGTGCCGACGCGGCGGCCGAACGCGCGCAGGGGCACGGCGCTGACCTTCCCTCCGGGCGAGAACAGCGAGGCCACCGGGCCTTCGCTCAGACCCTGGCGCGGTGCCTGCGGGGCAGCGAACTGCCGCCGCGCGTCGGCCGGGATGTGGGTCCCCACCGCCAGCCGATCGCCAACGCCCCGACCCGCCGCCGCCCGGATTTGTCCTTCCGCGTCCACCAGGACGACACCGGCCCGGATCATCTCCGCCAACGTCGACAGCACGTCGCGGGCGCAGTGGCGTTCCGCCGTCGTACCGACCGTTCGAACGATCCTCCTGGCCCGTTCCAGCAGCTCCACCATCACAGACTCCCCCGCGGCGCCGCGACCCCGTCGGGCCCGACGCCCCGATGAAGAGAGTTGTCACTCTTCCTACGGATGGGGCGCACCGTGCGGTTCCGATTCCCGTGACCTGGGCCCGGCGTACGCGGAGGACGGAACGCAGCTCAGAGGATGTAGCGGCTGAGATCGCGATCCCGCAGTACGTCGCGCAGCCGATCCCGGACGTAGGCGCCGTCGATCTCCACGCGGCGCGGCCCGTCGGGAGCGGCGAACGAGATCTCCTCGGTGACTTTCTCCAGGACGGTGTGCAGGCGCCGGGCGCCGATGTCCTCGCTGCGCTCGTTGATCTCCGCGGCGATCTCCGCGATCGCCTCAACTCCGTCGGGCGTGAATACGACGTCCACTCCTTCGGTGGCGAGCAGCGCGCGGTACTGCTTGGTAAGCGCGTTCTCCGGCTCGGTCAAAATCCGCAGGAAGTCGGCCCTGGTCAGCGGCTCCAGCTCGACACGGATCGGGAGCCGGCCCTGCAGTTCAGGGATGAGGTCGGACGGCTTGCTCGCGTGGAACGCCCCGGCGCACAGGAACAGGATGTGGTCGGTGCGAACCGGCCCGTACTTGGTGCCCACGGTCGACCCCTCGATGATCGGAAGCAGGTCCCGCTGGACGCCCTCCCGCGAGACGTCGGGACCGGAGGCGGCGGGCGGACCCGCGATCTTGTCGATCTCGTCGATGAAGACGATCCCCATCTCCTCGGCTCGCCGCACGCCCTCGCGCTGCGCCTGCTCCTGGTCGATCAGCTTCTGTGCTTCCTCGGCGGCCAACAACCGCAGTCCCTCGGCGACCGTGACGCGGCGCTTCTTGCGGCGTCTGGGCAGCAGGCCGCCGAGCACGTCCTGGAGGTTGACGCCCATCTCTTCCACGCCCTGACCGCTGAAGACCTCGATCATCGGCAAACCCTGCTCTTCGACCTCGATCTCCACGACTTCCCGGTCCAAGTCGCCGCGCTCCAGCGGGACGCGCAGCGCCTCACGGCGCGCGCTCGCTTCCTCCGCGTCCCGGCGCGCTGCTCCCTCGGTCGCGGGTTCGACGCCGCGGGCGCCGAACAGTGCTTCCAGCGGGTTGGCCGCCGGACGCTGCGGCTCGGGCACGAGCGCGTACAGGATGCGTTCGCGCGCCAGCCGCCGGGCTTCATCCTGCACCGCGGCAATCCGCTCCGCACGGACCATTTGGACGGACACTTCCACCAGATCGCGGATAATCGAATCCACGTCACGACCGACGTAGCCGACTTCCGTGAACTTCGTCGCCTCGACTTTGACGAGCGGAGCGTCGACCAGGCGTGCCACGCGGCGTGCGATCTCCGTCTTGCCGACCCCCGTGGGGCCGATCATCAGGATGTTCTTGGGAATCACGTCGCGCCGGATCTCTTCTGGAAGCCGGCTGCGCCGGTACCGGTTGCGCAGGGCGATGGCGACCGCACGCTTGGCCGCGGCCTGGCCGACGATGTGCCGGTCGAGTTCGGCGACGATCCGCCGCGGCGTAAGCTCTTCCATTGGGATCGGCATGTTTGGGGCCTCGCACCACCCGCTCAGAGCGTCTCGACGGTGATCTGCTCGTTGGTGTAGATGCAGATCTCGGCTGCGATCCGCATCGCCTCCCGAACAACCCGGTCCACGGGCAGATCGGTGTGTCGCAGCAGCGCGCGCGCGGCGGCCTGAGCGTATGGACCCCCTGATCCGACGGCCGCCACGCCGTCGTCCGGTTCGACGACGTCTCCGGCTCCGGAGATCAGCAACAGGTGCTCGCGGTCGCACACCACGAGCATCGCCTCCAGGCGCCGCAGCACCCTGTCGGTCCGCCACTCCTTGGCGAGTTCGACCGCCGCGCGGGGAAGGTTGCCGCGGTGCTCTGTCAGCTTCGCCTCGAACTTCTCGAACAGGGTGAGGCCGTCGGCGGCGCTGCCCGCAAAGCCAGCCAGCACCCGGTCGCCGATGCGCCGGATCTTCGTCGCGCCGTGCTTGACTACGGTCTGGCCGAACGTCACCTGGCCGTCGCCGGCCAGCGCGGCGCGTCCGTCGCGGAGTACGGCGAGGATGGTCGTGGAGCGCATGCCTACGCCCTCGGATGCGCGCGGTCGTACACTTCCTTCAGCCGTGATCGGGTCACGTGGGTATAGACCTGGGTCGTCGCGAGGTTGCTGTGGCCCAACAGCTCCTGGACGACGCGCAGGTCGGCACCCCCCTCCAGCAGGTGGGTGGCGAACGTATGCCGCAGGGTGTGTGGGCTGCAGCGCAATCCGGCCGCCGCCCGTCGGATCCACAGCGCAAGACGGTACTGCACCCCGCGCACCGACAGCGCGCCGCCACGGGCGTTCACGAACAGCGCCCGGGTCTGTGGGTGGGCCAGCGCAGGGCGGCCGCGCTCCAGGTAGGCGTCGAGAGCGGCACGTGCTGCGGCGGTCAGCACCACGACGCGGTCCCTGCGCCCCTTGCCCGTAACGCGCATCTCGCGTCCGCCCGCAGCGTCGGCAACACTCAACCCCGCCAGTTCGCTGACCCGCAGCCCGCTGCCGTATAGCAGCTCGAGGATGGCCCGATCACGCAGCCCTTCCGGTGTGGCGGGGTCAGGTGCTTCCAGCAGCGCGCGCACCTGCTCGGGCGTCAGGAACTTCGGCAGGCGCCGGCCCCGTCGCGGCGTCCGGATCGCAGCGACCGGATTGCCGCCCACCCTCCCTTCCCGCGCCAGGAACCGGAAGAACGCCCGCAGCGCGCTGAGTCGTCGCGCCACCGTCGCGCGGGATCCCTGGGCGACCCGGCGCGAGAGGTACCGGCGCACGGTCCCGGCGTCGACCGCCGCCCAGTCCGTCACGCCTTCGCCCTGCAGGAAGGCGTGGAAGTGCCGCAGGTCGTGCCCGTACGCGCGCAGCGTATGCGCCGACAGACCCCGTTCGCTTTCCAGAGTCCGCACGAACCGTTCGATCTCGCGCCGCATGTCGGTCACCGAGCTCCGACGGGGATCCGTTCGTGTTCCTCACGTCGGGCGGCCCTGCAGGTCGGGTTGACACAGCGGTAGTACGCACCCCCGCGCCGCGGACGCTTGTGCGCCATCGGATAGCCGCAGACCTCGCACCGCTGTGCGGTGGGCCGGTCCCAGGCGGTGAAGTCGCAGCCGGGGTAGTTCGCGCAGCCGTAGAAGATCCGACCGCGGCGGGACCGCCTCTCGACGATCTCGCCGCCGCACTTCGGACATGCCACCCCGATCCCGATCGGCCGCGTATAGGTGCACTCGGGGTATCCGGTGCAGGCGATGAACTCGCCGAACCGCCCCTGCTTGCGCACCAGCTCGCGCCCGCACTGGGGGCACGCTTCCCCGATGGGCTCGGGTTTAAGATCGACCTCCTCGATCAGCGCCTCCGCCCTGCGCAGGTCGCGCTCGAACGGGTCGTAGAACTCGCGCACGACCTCCACCCAGTCCGCCTTGCCCTCTTCCACCTTGTCGAGGTCGGCTTCCAGGGTGGCCGTGAATCCGACGTCCACGACTTCGGGGAAGTGCTCCCGCAGCAGGTCATCGACCAGGCGGCCCAGTTCGGTCGGCACGAGCCTGCGCTCCTCGACGCGCACGTACCCCCGCTTCTTGATGGTCTCCAGAGTCGGCGCGTACGTGGATGGGCGGCCAATGCCCTTCTCCTCCAGGGCACGCACGAGCGTGGCTTCCGTGTAGCGAGGAGGCGGCTGCGTGAAGTGCTGCTGCGGCGTCAGGGCGACCAGGCGCAGGACCTCGCCGACGGTCAGTTCGGGCAGCCACCCCTCGCGCTCCTCTTCGCCGGCCTCCGCCGCATCCCGGTATACACTGAGGAAGCCCGGGAACTTCAGCCGCTGGCCGGTGGCGCGGAAGGTATACGCTTTGGCCCGGATGTCCACCGACAGCGTGTCGAGCACCGCGGAAGCCATCTGGCTGGCGATAAAGCGCTCCCAGATCAGCTTGTACAGCTTGAACTGGTCGGC
Source organism: Armatimonadota bacterium (assembly GCA_031432545.1). Taxonomy (NCBI): domain Bacteria; kingdom Bacillati; phylum Candidatus Sysuimicrobiota; class Candidatus Sysuimicrobiia; order Candidatus Sysuimicrobiales; family Candidatus Sysuimicrobiaceae; genus Candidatus Caldifonticola; species Candidatus Caldifonticola tengchongensis. Next base: position 9,340 of record JAVKGX010000010.1, on the reverse strand, counting down.
CCGCAGGTAGGGCTTGACGCGTTCCGGGGTCCGGAAGACGGATGTGGGACGGATCGCCTCGTGCGCGTCCTGGGCGCCGCGGCGCGTCGCGTACCGCCTCGGCTGGGCCGGCACGTACTCGGACCCGTACCGTTCGGCGACGAACCGCCGCGCCTCCTGCTGGGCCGAAGGAGCGACGCGCACCGAGTCGGTGCGCATGTAGGTGATCAGGCCCACGGTCCCTTCCTCGCCGACGTCCAGCCCTTCGTAGAGTTGTTGGGCGATCGCCATGGTGCGCGACGCCGTGTACCCCAGGCGCCGGTTGGCTTCCTGCTGCAGTGTGCTCGTGATGAACGGTGGTGAGGGGTGGCGTTGCTGGTCCTTGCGCCGCACGTCGGCGACGACGTAGGCGGCCTCCTCGAGGTCTCCGAGGATGCGGCGGGCGGTCTGCTCGTCGGGGATCTCGATCCGATCCGTCCCGCGGCTGTGCAGACGTGCCTCGAAGATCGCGTCCGCCTCGTGCTTGGACAGCCGCGCCGTGATCGTCCAGTACTCCGTCGGCACGAACTGCTCGATCTCGCGTTCACGGTCGCAGACCAGGCGCACGGCGACCGACTGGACGCGCCCTGCGCTCAACCCGCCGCGCACCTTCTTCCACAGCAGCGGGCTGAGCTTGTAGCCCACCAGACGGTCGAGGATGCGCCGCGCCTGCTGCGCGTTGACCCGGTTGGCGTCGATGTCGCGCGGATGCTGCAGTGCCCGCCGGATCGCCTCGCGGGTCACCTCGTGGAACTCGATCCGGCGGATGTTGCGGTTCACACCGTCGAGCACCGAGGCCAGGTGCCAGGAGATCGCCTCCCCTTCGCGGTCGGGGTCGGGCGCCAGGTAAACGGTCTTGGCTTCCCTGGCGGCCTGTTTGAGTTCCTTGATGATCTGCCCTTTGCCCTTGATGACGATGTAGTGGGGGGCGAAGCCCCGCTCAACGTCGACACCGAGCCTGGACTTGGGGAGGTCGCGTACGTGTCCCATCGACGCCACGACCCGATAACGGCGGTCGAGCATCTTCTTCAGTGTGCGCGCCTTGGTCGGCGACTCGACGATGACCAAGTTCGGTTGTGTCATGGCAAGCCCCAGCGCCTGTGCGCTTCTCACGCGGCCCCATGTTAGCATACGAGGTCAACGCGCCCCGTCAGGCGATCGCCTCGCGGATCCGGCGGATGGCCTCGATGTGACCGGCCGGCGACAGTCCACCGCGCATCGTGTTGAACGAGACGTGCGTAGCACCCATCTTTCGCCACGCCTCCAGTGCCTCGATCCACTCCGCCTCGGACGCACCCGCTGCGCTGATCCGTCCCTCGATCCCGAACAACTCCACCGGCCGTCTCGCTTCTCGCACGTAGCAGCGTACCCGTTCCACGACCTCCGCCGCCTGCGGGCCCGCGCGCAGCTGCGGGAACCACCCGTCGGCGATCCGCGCGATGCGGCGCAGCGCCCCCTCCGCAGCGCCGCCCATCCAGATCGGGATCGGCCGGCGCACCGGCAGCGGGTTGATCCCGGCGCGGCGCACCGTATGATCGCGGCCGGCGAAGTCCACGAGTTCGCTCGTCCACAGGGAGCGCAGCAAGGCGATCTGCTCTTCGATGCGCCGCCCCCGGTCGGCAAACCGCTCGCCCAGCGCCTCGTACTCCACCGGGTTCCACCCCAACCCGACGCCCAGCCGCAACCGCCCGCTGGACAGCACGTCCACTTCTGCGGCCTGCTTGGCCACGAGCGCAGTCTGTCTCTGAGGCAGGATCAGGATCCCGGTCACCAGCTCCAGGCGACGGGTCAGCGCAGCCAGATAGCCGAACAGCACCATCGGTTCGTGGAACGCGTCCTCGTAGGTGTACGGGGGGCGGATCCCCAGTTCGGCGAACCGATCGGGGTGTGCACCCAAGACGTGGTCGTATACGAGCAGGTGGTCGTATCCCGCGCCTTCCGCCGCCTGGGCGTAGTCCCGGATCGCCACCGGATCGTTGCCGATCTCCGTCTGCGGGAACACCACGCCGATGCGCACCGCTGGCACCTCGTTTCACTCAAACAAATCGCGCCGTCGCGGCCGAACGAGTTCCGCCGCACTGCCGACGCCGGTGGTCACGGGAAACCCACGCGCCAGCGCCAGAGGGTGTTGCTCGTCGGACTGACCCATCAGCGGCGTCGCCGCCGAGGCGATCTCGTCTGCGATCGCCTCGACCGAGCTGCGGAGCTCGTAACCGAACAGATCCCGCCGTCCCCGGTGGTCCGCCAGAGGTCGGATCCCCGCCACCCCGACGCACACGCCGACCGCACCCTCGCGGTGCGCGCGTCCGTGCGTGTCCGAGACGATCACCCCGACCCAGACCCCGTACGCATCGGCAATCGCAGCACGGATGCGGTGCGCCGATGCGTCCGGGTCAGCGGGCAGCAGCACCGCGCAACCCGGCCCGGCGTTCGAGAGATCCACCCCGGCGTTCGCGCACACGAACCCCAGCCGGTGCCGCGCGATCAGGGTGCCGGGTCGCCGGCGGACGATCGCCGTCGATTCGCGCAGCACCAGTTCGACCAGCCGCGGATCCTTGTCCACCTCGCGGGCCAGCGCCAGGGCGCGGGCGGACGGCTCGATGGTCTCGAGCCGGACGATCCGCCCCTCGCCGGTCGATACGATCTTCTGCGCGACCACCAGCACGTCCGAGGGCCGCAGCGCGACGTGCTGCGCGCGCAGGCAACGAACGACGAGTTCGGGGACGTCGTCGCCCGGCTCCACACGGGGGAACGGAAAGACGCGGATTTGGATCTCGCCGATGGTCACCGCTACAGCCCGACGAAGCGGACGCCGATGGCCTTCCGTCCATATCGGGAATTCAGCCGCAGGATCACGACCGCGAGGTGCTCGAGGGCTGCTGAGGCCTCCAGACCGCCGACCTCGAGGCCGCGCAGACCGATCCGGGCGGCCAGCGCGGTGGCGGTCTGCCTGGCGGCTGCGTCATCCCCACAGACGAGCGTATCCTCTGCCAACGCCTCGGCGAACCGGCGCAGGCGGTGCGCCGACACCGTGTGGAACGCGGCAACCACGCGCGACTCCGGTAGCAGGCGCTGGATCCTCTGCGCCGACGAGCCGTCCGTGATCTGCTCCAGTTCTGCGGGCGCGTACGTGCGCAGCGGCACCGTGGTATCGATGACGACCTTGCCGGCGGCCGGCTCTCGGATCTCCGCGAGGATCGCTTCCTGGCCCGCAAACGGAATCGCGAGCACCACCGCCTCGGCGGCGGCTGCCGCCTGGGGGTTCGTCGCCCCTTCGATCGGCGCGTCGCCGAGTATCTGGTGCGCTCTGTCGACGGCCGCACGCGCCTTCGCCGCGTCGCGCGATCCGAGGATCACGTGCACACCCGCGCCGGCCCACCGGACGGCCAGCCCCCATCCCTGCCTGCCGGTACCGCCGATCACGGCCACCGATGGCAACGCAGTCGTCACACCGGGAGCATTCGTGCCGCGCGCTGCCGCACCTGCCGGAGTGTCCCGCGCAGTCAGCGCACCGTCCGCACGTACCGTCCGCCAGCGAGCCGGCGGACTGCGCCTCGCAGTTCCAACGACGTCAGCAGCGCCCCCAGCGCCGCCGCACCGCCGGGGCACGAGCCGGCGATCTCGTCTGGGTGACGGGGTTGGGACAGCACGTCCAGCAGCGCCCGGTCGTCGGCGCTGAGCGGGGCCGATCGCGCCGGGAGGGGGATTCCGAGCAGTTCCAAGACGTCGTCTGCGGACTCCGCGAGGTGGGCTCCGTCCCGCAGCAACCGGTGGGGCCCGCGGCTACGGGGATTCAGCACCGAGCCCGGCACCGCGAACACCTCACGTCCCTGCTCCAGGGCGAAGTCGGCGGTGATCAGCGCGCCGCTGCGCAGGCGCGCTTCAACCACGACGACCGCACGGGCAAGTCCGCTGACGATGCGATTGCGCGCCGGGAAGTGGTGCGGCAGCGGCGGGGTGCCGGGCGGATGCTCGGAGATCAGCCCGCCGCGGTGGGCGATCCGATCGGCGAGGTCGCGGTGCTCCGGTGGATACACCTGATCGAGGCCACACGCCAGCACCGCGATGGTGGGACCGCTCGCTTCGAGCGCGCCCCGGTGCGCCGCCGCGTCGATGCCCCGCGCCAGACCGCTGACCACGCACACCCCTGCTTGCGCCAGGTCCCGGCCGATCCCGAATGCGACCTCCTCCCCTTCGTGAGAAGGCCGACGGGTCCCCACGACCCCGACGCGCGGATCCGGCGGGACCTGCCCGCGCACGTACACCGCGAGCGGGGGGTCTACGATGGTCCGCAGGCAGTCCGGGTAGTCCGTATCAGCCAACGTCAGGATCCGCAGCCCGAGCCGCTGCGCTTGCGCGCGCAGCGCGTCGGCCGTGTGCGTGCGCGCGGCGGCGATCTTCGAAGCCGCCTTTGGGCCGCACAGCTCCGCCAGACGGTCGTCCGAAAGCGCCAGGACGGCGCGCGGGTCCCCGGTCCGCGCGACCAGGGCATGTTTCCGGCGCAAAGACAGCCCCGTGACGGCGTTGAGCAACAGCCAGGCGTCCTGCTCCGTGACGATTCCCATGATGCAATCGCGCTCCCTGAGGGCTAACCCTTCCGATCGAGGGACCGGTACTGGATCGCCTCCGCGACGTGCACTGCCCTGACCTCCTCGGACCCCTCCAGGTCCGCGATGGTGCGCGCCACCCGCAGGATGCGGTCGTGCGAACGCGCCGAAAGCCCCAGCCGGTCCATCGCCGCCCGCAGCAGCGCGCGGCCGGGCTCGTCCGCGGCCGCCACTCGGCGCAGGATGCGCGGCGGCACGTGGGCGTTGCAGCGGAACGCACTGCGGGCGTACCGCTCCTGCTGGATCCGCCGCGCCCGCTCTACACGGGCGCGCATCGCGCTCGACGGCTCGCCGGCTCCTCCCTCCACGACGGTTTCGGCCGGCACGCGCGGCATGTCCACGTGCAGATCAATGCGGTCCAGCAGCGGCCCCGACGCCTTCGCCTGGTAGCGCCGCACCTGCGAGGGCGTGCACGGGCACTCGCGCACGCGGTCGCCCAAGTGACCGCACGGGCAAGGGTTCATCGCGGCCACGAGCATGAACGACGCCGGGAACGTCAGGGTGGCGGCAGCCCGCGACAGCGTCACGCGGCCTTCTTCCAGAGGCTGGCGCAGCGCCTCGAGGACGTCGCGGTGGAACTCGGCCAGCTCGTCCAAGAACAGCACACCCCGGTGCGCCAGGCTCACCTCTCCGGGCCGCGGCACCGTACCGCCGCCCAGCAGGGCCGCGTAGCTGCTGGTGTGGTGCGGCGCGCGGAACGGCCTGCGTGTGATCAGTGCACCGCGCGCCGGCAGGGCTCCGGCGGCGCTGTAGATGCGCGTCACCTCCACCGATTCGTCCCACGCCAGCGGCGGCAGGATCGTCGGCAACCGGCGCGCCAGCATCGTCTTGCCCGATCCCGGCGGCCCGACGAGCAGCACATTGTGGCCGCCCGCTGCGGCGATCTCCAGCGCACGCCGGGCGTGCTCCTGGCCGCGCACCTCGGCGAAGTCGACGTCCCAGTCAGCGCCGTCTGCGTGTGCTCCGTTGCGGCGCGCGGGCTGGATCGCGACCTCACCGGCGAGGAACCGCGCAGCCTGGAGGAGGTGGGAGACCGGATACGCCTCGATGTCCGGCACGATCGCCGCCTCCTCGGCGTTGTCCGCCGGCACCACGATCCGCCGCAGACCCATCCGAGCCGCGGCCAGCGCCGCCGACAGCACGCCCGCGACCGGCCGGACGCTGCCGTCGAGGCTCAACTCCCCCAAAAACAGCGCATCGGCGCAGCCTTCGGCCGGAATCTGTCCGGTGGCCGCCAGCACCGCGACGGCCATCGGCAGGTCGAAGGCAGGACCCTCCTTTCGCACATCCGCGGGGGCCAGGTTCACCGTGATCCGGCGGGCCGGGACCTCGAAGTTCGCGTTCTTGATCGCGGCGCGGACGCGCTCTTTGGCTTCCTGGACCGCGGCATCCGGCAGTCCGACGATCGTGAACGCGGGCAACCCGGTCGCCACGTCCACCTCGACGTTCACGGGGTACGCATCCAGGCCGAGCACCGCCACCGACATCGCCTTGGCCAGCACAGTCGCCTCCTCGCCCAACCTCTCCAAGGGACTGAACGGCCGCCAGGAAGGAATTCGCAGCGGCCTGGCCTCGCCTGCTGGGATGTTCTGGGGTTGCACGCCCTTACGAAACCGGCCGGCCTGCCGCGGCACCTGATCGAGTGAGGCGACAGTTTGGGCAGCAGGCCTGACCGGCTATGGGTAGCCGACGTGTGCCCGGCGGAGCTGGCCGGCCTCGGAGACGGCCCGCAAAGCGGCGAAAGCCCGCGCGAGGCGTGACGCATGACCTCGAGCGGGGCGGTGCGACATAGCGACGATTCGAAGCCGCACTTCCCCGTGACCCGGACAGCGTGATCGCGCAGGCGGGGCCCGGAATGCCGACTTGTTGTGTTCGAACATCTGGTAGATCCGCAGTGCTGGACTTTGATTGTCAACCTCGGCCTTCACACCTGCGACCGCATGCCGGTGGCGCCCGCAGCCTCCCGGGCCGCGAGTCGTGCCCTGAGGATGGGCTTCATCACCCGCTCGGCTTCCTCATACAGGGCGGCCGCGATGCAGTGGCGGACTACCTGCTCGGGCAGACCCTCGGTTTTCAGCTGCGCCGCGGCGCGTCGGTGCGGCCTGCGCACGGCCTCGGGGCCGCGCCGCTCTAGCAGCAGCAGGCTGGTCTTGTCGTAGCCGGCGTCGGCCGACAGGAAGAGCAGGTTTCGCGTCTGTGCCCGGCGGACGAGATCGGTGAGTCAGGGACGGACAAGGAGGTCGCGGTGTGGCTAACGATTAAGCTCACCGGCGGCAATGGAGCGCAGCGGAATTGCCGTCCGGTGCAGCGCCTTGTTAGGCACCATAAACGCACTGCCCATCCTTGAAAACACGCAGGGAGCCTCGCGGCAGATCATTCCACTTTTCATCCGTCAAAGGGCGAGTCGCTATCACAAAACCTCTTTGATCCGGGCGCTTCTCCTCAGCCAAATCAACCTCCCAGTCTTCGTCCCGCAGAGATACTCTATCAAATGGCGCAGTCCGCTCAGTCATGCAAAGGCTGTTATAGCCACATTGGTCGCAATAACTGTAAAGATGATCCCCCTCCGAAAAAAGAAGATTCATGGTGCCGAATCTGTTGAATTCACGAAGGAGAGCCTCAATTCTCTGAAAATCTGTGAAGCGAATTCCCTCGTCGGACAATCTCGTGAGAAACGCGCAAAATAGGTACTCGGAATCAGTTTCGCCCACAGGGTGAAACTTCAATGCAGACTTTGGTATAACTGGGTCCAAAGTGCCGTTGTGGGCAAGTGCTACTTCCCGAGACCGAAAAGTGCGCACAAAGGGGTGGGTGTTCTGAAGCGTGTGGTTGCCTTTACTAGCGCGACGCACATGACCAATGAAAATCTTGCTCACGAAATACTCATAGTCGCGAAGAAACGTGGCCAACTTGCTGTTCAAAGCTTTGATCGGCTCCTTAAATACCTGACAGGCTCGTCCATCAAATCTGGCTATCCCCCATCCGTGTGGGTTATCCTTGCCCCGGTGACGAAACCCTCTAAAAGACAGCGTGGGTCGAACAGGTTGGTTGAAATTGAGTCCAAGCAACTCACACATGACGTTTTCTCTCCCTGAAGCCTAACGCTCCGGTTCAGCGGCGGGCCGCGCAGCGGACCGTCCGCTGCATGCTGTTGTTGGGCGGCCGTCCGGTCATGACGTGTTGGATGCGAAGAACTGCTGCGCTGCCGCCGGATCGTCCTCGAAGACCCGCGCCGCGGTGATGAGCCCATCATGGACCTCGTATACGACCACGCGCAGGAACGACGGGCCGGGCGGCTTGCCGATTCGGACGAGAAGGAACGCGTGGCGGTCGCTCTCGCCGAGATCGAGGAGTTCAGGCACGAACCCGCCGGAGAGGCGGTCCTGGTTTGCCCAGAATCGCTGGATGGCGTCGTGGCCGACGTATGTTCCATGGAGGCCTCCGGGCCCATCGTAGATGAACGTGGCGTCTTTGTGGAAGAGGGCGACGGCGCCGTCGCGGTCGCCGGCTCGGAAACGCTCGAAGACGATGCGGAGAACCTCGGTGGGGGTCATGTGATGAACTCCTGGACCAGAGTGGCGATCATCGATGGGTGGGTGACATGGGCGAGATGGCCATGTCCAAAAAGTGTGTGGATGCGCACGTTCGGTATGGCGTCGGCGGCGAGCTGCGTGCATCGCGCGATCGGAGACGGGGATTCGGTGCCGGCGAGCATCAGCGTTGGCGCAGTGATCGTCGTGAACTGGCCCGGCCTCCACACCCAGCCCTCCTCGGCGCGGCCTTCTCGGGCGACGGTCGGAGCGGTTGCCAGGCGGGCCTCCCAGAGCGGGCTGGCCTTCATGGCGGCCACCTCAGCGTCGCTCATGCCGAGCACGTCGGTCAAAAGCAGGACGATGGCCCGCTCGGGGTCGCCGCCCGCGAGGGCCTGCTCGATGGCGTCGAGCGTGCCCGGCGGGTAGGTGAGCCCAAGGCTCGGTTCGTAGAGAATGAGGCGTCCCACGTTCGCCGAGCGGGCGGCACCGCCCATGGCGCAGTTGGCGCCGTAGGAGTGCCCCCACAGAGCGACGGGCCCACCGGTCCGCGCGGCGACGGCATCGACAACGGCAGCGACATCGTCGAACTCGCGCTCGATGTCGTAGCCTGGGGCGTCGCCGCTAGCCCCGAAACCTCGGCGGTCCATTGCGAAGGTGCTGACCGAGCTGTCGAACTCAGCGACGACTGGATCCCAGCGGCGATGGTCCATGAGCGAGCCGTGGACGAGGACGAGCGCGGGGCCGGCACCCCGCACCCACATGACCAGTTTCGTGCCGTCGCGGGAGGTAACGTCGAACCGCTCTGCGATCCCAGCCATGGTCACTGGATCACCGCCCGGACGCCGAGATTGACGACCAACACCTCGACGGCATCTGCCGCGCTGCAGCCCAGGGCCGCCGAAGCGCGCATCTCAGGATTCTGAGTCACATCTTGTCCTCGTTTGTATGCGTCCGCCTACGATAGGGTTCAGCCGCACGCGGAGCGAAGCGAAGCGTGTCGGCTGCAACCCGTTGTTAGCCTGCGTTCTCGGCTAGATTCTTGCATAACAAGGTATGTGCTTTGGTTCGGCATTCTTATCGCCTGTTACAATTTTCCTGAGAATATCAGGTAGTTGAGGCAAGTCTTCTGCCATAACAAGAACAATCTGACGTTCTTGCGCCCACTTTTCGCAATTCGCCAAA
>JAVKGX010000009.1 GCA_031432545.1 Armatimonadota bacterium | reverse complement strand
GTGCGATCCTGGTCGCGCTCGCTGCGGTTGCGCTGAGCGGGGTTCCCTTCGCCCCGTCCGCGGGACAGGTGCCGCCGTCTGTGCGGGTGGGGCTGATGATCGGTCAGCCGGAAGTCACGCTCAGCGCGGATGGGCTCCTGGAGGTCGTCGATGTGATCTTTGACCGGCGCGAGCAGCTCAGCAGGGGGGCTTGGACGTTTCGCGCCGCGCCGTCAGGGATCGAGATCCCCGGGTTGACGCGCTACGGCGACGTCGTGCGCGTGCGGGCGGCTGGCGACCGGCCGGTGCGGGTCGAAGACAGGATGCGGGCCTATCGCGGCACGATCGAGCTGCGGAGGACCGAACGCGGGCTGACGGTCGTCAACGAACTGGAGCTGGAGCCCTACCTCTACGGGGTCATCAAGCTGGAGATCAATCCGGCGTGGCCCCCCGAAGCGGTGCGGGCGCAGGCCGTCGCGGCGCGGACACTGGCGGTGCACAGCCTGGGGCGGTTCGCCCGTGAGGGCTACGACCTGCGGGATACCACGGACTCCCAGGTATACGGTGGCGTGACGTTCGAGGACCCGCGGGCCACGGAGGCGGTGGACGCCACGCGGGGCCTGATCCTCGTCCACGCGGGGCGGCCGATCTTAGCCGCTTACCACGCCGACTCGGGAGGCCGAACCGAGAGCAGCGAGAACGTCTGGGGGACGGCCTACCCGTACCTGCGGGGCGTGGACGATCCATACTCCGCCGGCTCGCCCTACGAGCGCTGGGCGGTGAGTCTGGCGCTGTCGGAGATCGGCAACCGCCTGCGGCGGGGTGGGTTGGGGGTACAGGACTTGCGCGGTCTGGAGGTGGCGCGCACCAGCGAGTCCGGGCGGGTGCTCACCCTGCGCGTGCTGACCGACGGCGCTTCGTTGGAACTGACCGGCCACCGGTTCCGCCTCCTCATGGGCGCGGACGTGATCCGGAGCACGAAGTTTGCGGTCCGCGTGGAAGGCCCATCGGCGGTCTTCGAGGGCAGCGGGTGGGGCCACGGCGTGGGGATGTCGCAGTGGGGTGCGCGGGGAATGGCGATGCGCGGCATGACCTTCGCGCAAATCCTGCGGCACTACTACACCGGCGTCGAGGTCGTCGCCCGCTGAGATGCCGCGGGATTCCTCTGTGCGGCTGGCCGACTTCGACTACCACCTTCCGCCCGACCGGATCGCGCAATCACTTGCCCGACCGCGCGACGCCTCCCGGCTGATGGTCCTCGACCGCAGGACGGGCGCGCTGTCGCACCGGGTGTTTCGGGACCTCCCGGATCTCCTCTCCCCAGGCGACCTCCTGGTCCTGAATGACACGCGCGTACTGCCGGCGAGGCTGCGCGGTGTCCGGGATCCCGGTGGGGGGCAGGTCGAGGTCCTCGTGTTACGGGGTGCCGGAGAAGCGTCGTGGCTGGCGATGGTCCGCCCGAGCCGGCGGCTGCGCGAGGGTGTACGGCTCCGTCTGGCCGGCGGTCTGACCGCTACGGTAACCACCCGCCGGGGCGGAGGGGTCTGGCTGCTGGAGGTGCACGGCAACGCTGCGCTGCCGGAGGTGTTGCGGCGTCGAGGGCAGATGCCGCTGCCGCCCTACATCCGCCGGGCGCCCCAAGACCCGGAAGCCTACCAGACCGTCTACGCCCGGGTCGAAGGGGCCGTGGCGGCGCCGACCGCGGGGCTGCACTTTACGCCCGAACTGCTGGATCGTCTGTCAGCCCGCGGGATCGACCGCGCGTTCCTCACCCTGCACGTCGGCCCCGGTACGTTCCGACCGGTGAGGTCCCAGGACCCTTCCAGACACCAAATGGAGGCGGAGTACTACGAGATCCCTTCGGAAACCGCCGCTGCGATCCGGTGTGCGCGGCAGGCAGGACGGCGTGTGGTCGCCGTCGGCACGACGGTCGTGCGCACCCTGGAGACCGCGGCGACCGAGGAGCGGACGGTCGAGGCGGGCAGGGGGTGGACCGAGTTGTTCATCCTGCCCGGCCACCGGTTCCGCGTGGTCGATGCGCTGATCACCAACTTCCACCTTCCGCGCACAACGCTGCTGATGCTGGTCTGCGCCTTCGCCGACCGGCAGACAGTCCTGGCGGCGTACCGGGAGGCGGTCGAACGGGGCTATCGGTTCTACAGCTTCGGGGACGCGATGCTGATCAGATAGCAGTTCCGCTACGACAGCTCTGCGCGCGCCCAGCCGCGGGTGATCGGTTCCCACTCCTCGAGGGGGCGGCCCATATAGTCCGTCTCTTCGATCTGATAGCCCGCCGCGAGCAGGCGCCTGCGGGCCTCCTTCCAGTACCGGTAGTCCACCTGCCAGGCGTTGTCGCGGAGCGGGTTCTGATAGGCACCGATCCCTCCGAGGAGTTTCCGGAGGTTGGCGTCCTCTGCGGGGTCGGCGCGCACCTCCACGGCCTGGTTGATCGTTCCCAGGGCTTGGAGCTTCGGGTTGGCGGGCGCGTTGACCGGGGTGCCGCCGGGATTGTGGGCCGCCACGATCGGCGGGATCGAAGGGGCGGGTGGGGCCTGTGCGCCCTCACGCTGCGCCCGCAGCGCTTCGGCCTTCGCCCTGGCCGCGGCGGCTCGCTCCTCGCGCGTTTCCTGCGCCGCCGGTGCACCGGCTGCCGGTGTACCCTCCTGTGCGGCCTTCTTGGCTGCCCAGCGCGCCTTGGCTTCCTCGATGATGCGCCTGCGCTCCGCTGCCTTCTGCGGATCGTCCGCCGCCTTGTTCCGGTCCTCGGCCATCGTAGACCGCCTCCCTCTTGCGCGACCGCCTGCCGGCCGCCGGGCATACATTATACCGTGCTATACTGCTGGCCGGTGTGCTAAGAACGGGACACGTGGCGTCGATTCCTCGGGCATCCGCGCGACCCGGCGGCAGCGCCGTGCGCTTCGAGGTCCAGGTGCGCGCCGGAGCCGCCCGGGCCGGCCTGCTGCACACCCCCCGTGGGGTGGTCCCGACCCCGTGCTTCATGCCCGTCGGCACGCAGGGCACCGTGCGGGCCCTGGCACCCGACGACCTGCGGCGCATCGGAACGCCGATGGTCCTCGCGAACACCTTTCACCTCTATCTGCGGCCCGGACACGAGTTGATCCACCGGGCGGGCGGCCTGCACGCTTTCATGGGGTGGGACGGGCCGATCCTGACCGACAGCGGCGGTTTCCAGGTGTTCAGCCTCGCGCACCTGCGGCGCGTCGGCAACGACGGTGTCGTGTTCCGGTCTCCGTTCGACGGCAGCGAGCACGTCTTCACGCCAGAGCGCGTCGCAGAGATCCAGCAGGCGCTGGGATCGGACATCGTGATGCCGCTGGATGTCTGTTCCCCGTATCCATGCGGCGACGACGAGGCCCGCCAGGCCCTGGACCGTACGATTCGCTGGTTGGAGCGGGCACGGGCGGCACACCGCAGCCCGGCGCAGGGGCTGTTCGGCATCGTCCAGGGAGGTTTCGATCTCCGGCTGCGACGTCAGGCCGCGCTCGCGGTGGGCGCGATGGACCTGGACGGGGTGGCGATCGGAGGGCTGTCGGTCGGCGAGCCGCACGAGACGATGTACGAGATCCTGGCCACGGTGCTGCCGCTGCTGCCCGAGGACCGGCCCCGCTACCTCATGGGCCTGGGGTCGGCGCCGGCGCTGGCCGAGGCGGTGGCGCGGGGTGTGGATCTGTTCGACTGCGCCCTGCCGACGCGGGCGGCGCGCACCGGTGTCGTCCTGACGCAGAACGGGAGGATCAACCTCCGCAACGCGCGCTACCGCGAGGACCTGCGGCCGCTGGACCCGGCCTGCGCGTGCGAGGTCTGCCGGACGTTCTCACGGGCGTACGTACGGCACCTGTTCAAGGCGAACGAGATGCTGGGTCCGCGCCTGGTGACGTTTCACAATGTCTTCTTCACGACGCGCTGGATGACCGAAATGCGCCAGGCGATCGTCGGGGGGACGTTCGACGCCTGGCTGGCGGAGGTCCGAAGGCGGTACGCGACGCGATGGTGACGCGCCCGCGGCCGACAGGGAAAGAGCATCGCGAAGGGGAAAACCCCAGGTGGTCGAAGACGCCGCAAACGGCGCAGCAGGAGGCAGGATGTTCCTACAGGCGGACGGTGGACAGGCCGGTTGGATTGGGACGGCGATCTTCTACGTTTTAATCTTTGCGGTATTCTACTTGCTCTTGATCCGACCGCAGCAGCAGCAGCAGAAGCGGCGGCGCGAAATGCTCTCCAAGCTCCGGAAAGGGGATCGGGTCGTGACGGTGGGAGGGCTGCACGCGGTGATCACCGACGTGCAGGACGACCACATCACCCTCGAGCTCGCGCCCAATCTCAGGGTCAAGGCCGACCGATCGGCGGTAGGGTCGGTGCGCAGCCGTCAGGCGGAGTCCGACAGGGGCAAGGAGAAGGCGGCGGAGGCGAGCAGGCGGAGATGAGCTACTTCCGCCGCGATCCGGCGGGGTGATCGACGTGAGCCTCTTGATGGAAGCCCAGCAGGAGAACCCCTTCGACAGCGTCTGCCGCTGGATCGACCGAGCGGCCGCGATCCTCGGGTACGACGACTCCACCGCCAAGCCCCTCAAGCACCCTCGGCGTTCGGTCATCGTCGCGGTACCCGTAGAGATGGACGACGGCCGCATCGAGGTGTTCACCGGCTACCGGGTCCAGTACGACACCGCACGCGGGCCCTGCAAGGGCGGGATCCGCTACCACCCCGCCGTGAACCTGGACGAGGTGAAGGCGCTGGCAGCCTGGATGTCGATCAAGTGCGCGGTCGTGGACGTACCCTTCGGCGGCGGCAAGGGCGGGGTGGCGTGCGATCCGGCGCGGCTGTCCAACCGCGAGCTCGAACGCGTGACCCGACGCTACACCGCCGAGATCTTCGACATCATCGGCCCGGACAAGGACATCCCCGGCCCCGACGTAGGCACAACCCCCCAGGTCATGGCGTGGATGATGGACACGATCTCCATGAAGCGGGGGCACCTCGAGCACGGGACCGTGACAGGCAAGCCGGTGCCGCTGGGCGGCTCGCGCGGGCGCGAGGACGCCACCGGCCGTGGTCTGGTCGTGGTGGCGCGCGAGGCCTTCGGCGTCCTGGGCCTGCCCCTGGAGGGTGCGCGCGTCGCGATCCAGGGTTTCGGCAACGTGGGCTGGCACACGGCGAGGCTGCTGCACGAGGCCGGCGCGCGCATCGTGGCGGTCAGCGACGTCGCGGGCGGGATCCACCACCCCGAGGGGCTGGTGCCGAGGCTGGTGCGCGAGTACGCACAGAACACCGGCAGCGTCGTCGGTTATCCGGGCGCCCGCACGATCACCAACCAGGAGTTGCTCGAGATGGACTGCGACATGCTCGTGCCGGCCGCCTTGGAGAACCAGATCACGCCGCAGAACGCAGGCGTGCTGCGGGCCAAGGTGATCGTCGAGGGGGCGAACGGCCCCACAACGCCGGAGGCCGACGAGATCCTGCGGCGCCGCGGGGTCGTGGTGGTCCCCGACATCCTGGCCAACGCCGGCGGCGTGGTCGTGAGCTACTTCGAGTGGGTGCAGGACCGGTACGGGTACTTCTGGCCGGAGGCCGAGGTTCGCGCGCGTCTGGAGGCGAAGATGCGCCAGGCGTTCGCCGACGTCTTGGAGATGTCCGAGCGACTCAACCTGGACCTGCGCACCGCGGCATACTGCCTGGGCGTCCAGCGGATCGTCGAGGCGCGGCGGCTGCGCGGTCTGTACGCCTGATCCGAACGGGAGACGCCGATGGGCGTTGCCAGAGAAGTCGCGCATCCGCCCGGACGGGTGACCCTGCAGGTCGTCAAGGCCGATCCCGAGGTGGAGGCGTACGTCGAGAAAGCCAACGAGTACACCGGCATCCTCGGCTACACCGAGCACGGGTTTCGGCATGCGGGGTTGTGCTCACGCATCGCGTTCAACATCCTCCGGCGCCTGGGTAGCCCCGAGCGGGAGGCCGAACTCGCCGCCATCGCCGCCTATCTTCACGACATCGGCAACCTCGTGAGCCGTCTGAACCACGAGCACACCGGCGCGGTCCTGGCCGACGGCATCCTGGCCCGGCTGGGGATGGAGCCGGCCGAGCGCGCGGTCGTGATGAGCGCAATCGGCAACCACGAGGAATCCCACGGGCAGCCGGTGAGCCGTGTGGGCGCCGCGGTGATCCTCGCCGACAAGTCCGACGTGCACCGCTCGCGCGTGCGCAATCCCGATCCGGCAACGTTCGACATCCACGACCGTGTCAACTACGCCGTGGAGCACTCGTTCTTGCGGGTTGACGAGAAGGCGCGCGAGATCACACTGGAGTTGACGGTGAACACCGACAGCGCCCAGGTAATGGAGTACTTCGAGATCTTCCTCACGCGGATGATCATGTGCCGGCGGGCCGCCGAGTTCTTGGGCTGCGCGTTCAAGTTGCAGATCAACGGGGTAAAACTCCTGTAGCAGCAACCTGACAGCCCGGCGCGGTTTTTGCTATCCTGGCAGGCAGCGGATGCAGATCGTAGCGGTCGGCATGAGCCACCGTACGGCGCCGGTGGAGGCGCGCGAACGGGTGGCTTTTTTGGAGTCGAGGATCGGCTCCGCCGCTGCGTTACTGTGTCAGCGCGCCGGCGTCCGCGAGGCCGTGCTGCTGTCAACGTGCAACCGGACCGAGGCGTACGCGGCGGTCGACGACCCGGACGCTGGGGTGGAGGCCGTCGTTGCCTTCTTGTGCGCCTACCACGAGGTCGGCCGGCAGGACATCGAGCCCTACCTCTACGCGCATCGCGGTGTGCAAGCGGCTCAGCACCTGTTCCGTGTGGCCGCCGGGCTGGACTCCATGCTCCTGGGGGAAACCCAGATCCTGGGCCAGGTGCGCGACGCCTACGCCGCGGCGCGCGAGGCGGGATCCGCAGGACCGGTGCTCGGCGCGCTGTTCCGCGAGGCGATCGCCGCCGGACGGCGTGTGCGGCAGGAAACCGGTATCGACCGTGGCGCCGTCTCGGTCCCCGGCGCGGCGGTGGCGATGGCCCGCCGGCTGGTCGGAGACCTCAGGGGCCGCGCCGTGCTGGTCGTGGGGGCCGGTGAGATGGCTGAGCTGACCGTACGCCACTTGGCCTCCGCCGGCTGTGCTCCGATTGCGGTGTGCAACCGCACGCTGGACAACGCTCGCACGCTGGCCGCCATGGTGGGTGGTCGGGCGGTGCGCTTCGACGAGCTCGGCGGGCAGTTGGCAGCGGCCGACATCCTCGTGACTTCGACCGGCGCGCCGCACCCGGTCATCGAGGTCCCGCTGGTCAGGCAGGCCATGCACGGTCGGGGCCGGCCGCTGGTGATCCTGGACATCGCGGTGCCCCGGGACGTGGACCCGGCGGTCGCACAGATCGACGGCGTCCACCTGGTCAACATCGACGATCTGGAGGGCATGCGCGCGCAGACGCACGCCCGGCGGTCGAAGGCGGTGGCGCGGGCGGAAGCGATCGCCCGAGAGCACGCGGAGGCCTTCGGAGCATGGCTGCGCTCGGTGCGCGTGGTACCGTTGATTGCGGCGCTGCGGGCGCGCGCCGACGCCGTACTGGACGAGGAGTGGCGCCGCGTGCTCCCGCAGCTGGCGTCGCTGTCGGCTCGCGAACGGGAGACCGTTCGGGCGACGCTGCGGCGTGTGGTGAACCGGTTGCTGCACGCGCAGATCGTGCGCTTGAAGGACGTGGCGCGAGAGCACGATCCCGAGGTCGAATCTGCGCAAGCGGCACCGCAACTGGACGACGCCGCCGGTCCCTAACTCCCGAACGTCCCGGAGTCGCCAGGCATTGAACGTCGTCCGCGTGGGCACCCGCGGCAGCCGGCTCAGCCGGGCGCAGACCGACACGGTCACGGCCGCGCTGTCGGCCGTGCATCCGGGGCTGCGCTGCCAGATCTTGGTCCTGCAGACGACCGGGGATCGCTCCGAGGCACCGTTGCGACAGTCTGGTGCGACGGGTTGGTTCACCTCGGAGATCGAGCGTGCGCTGCTCGAACGGCGTGTGGATCTGGCGGTACACAGCCTCAAGGACCTCCCGACTGCGCCGACCCCAGGGCTCGTCGTGGCCGCCATACCGCCGCGCGAGGATCCCCGCGACGCGCTGGTCTCACAGCATGCGTCGTTGGATGCGCTGCCCTACGGGGCCCGCGTCGGCACGAGCAGCCCTCGGAGGGCCGCCCAGCTGCGGGCAGTGCGGCGCGACCTGGAGGTCGTGCCGTTGCGGGGCAACGTGGACACCCGCCTGCGCAAGGTGCGAGACGGCGAGGTCGATGCGGCGGTCCTCGCCGCCGCGGGGCTGCTACGGGGCGGGTGGTCGGAGGCGATCGCCCAGCTCCTCGACCCGGAGGTGTTGCTGCCCGCAGCCGGTCAGGGCGCGCTGGCGGTCCAGGTGCGAGAGGACGACGTCGAACTGCAGGCGCTCGTGGCCGCCCTGGACGATCCACCGACACGCGCGGCGGTGACCGCGGAGCGGGCATTTTTGCGGACCCTCGCCGGCGGCTGCTCGTTGCCGGCTGGTGCGCTCGCTACGGTGGGGGACGAGCTGGTGCTGAGGGTTCTCGTCGCCTCCGATGACGGGAGGCGCGTCGTACGGGCCACGCGATCGGGTCCGGTGGAGCAGGCGTCGGGCATCGGCGAGGCTGCCGCAAGACAAGTCCTGGCCTTGGCACCGATCTCGAAATGGTGATATCTGCACTGGACGCCACACCCATGCCATTGTCCGGTCAGCGCATCCTGATCACACGTCCTGCGCACCAGGCCGACGATCTGGTCCGCCGTCTCACAGACGCCGGTGCGGAGGCGGTCGTGGTCCCGGCGATCCGCATCGTGCCGCCAGCGTCGTATGGCGACTTGGACCGAGCGCTGCAGCGGCTGGACACCTACGACTGGGTGGTCTTCACCAGCCAGAACGCGGTCGACGCCGTCTTCGATCGGCTGACGGCCGCGGGGCGGGACGCGTCGGCGCTCGGTGGGACGCGGGTGGCGGCCGTGGGCGATGCCACGGCCGCGGCTTTGGAGCGCCGCGGCATCGCCGTGGCGCTTCGGCCGGACGACTTCACCGCCGACGGACTGCTGCAGGCGTTCGGTCGCCACCCCGTGGCCAGCGTCCGGGTGCTCGTGCCCCAGGCGGCCGAAGGCAGAGAGGGGCTGGTGGAAGGCCTCCGCAGCCGAGGCGCCGTCGTCGACGTGGTGGAGGCATACCGTACCGAACCCGCCTACAATGAAGCGAGCCGGCTCCAGCGGGTGCTGGAGGACGGGGTGGACGCCGTGGTCTTCGCCAGTCCGTCGGCGGTGCGCGGGACGCTGGAGCTGGCGGGCGTTGATGCCCTCGAGGGCGTGGCGTGCGTGTGCATCGGACCGGTGACGGCGCGCGCTGCCCGCGCGGCGGGACTGGAGGTTGCTGCGGTTGCCGACCCGCACACCGACGAGGGGATCGTGGCGGCGATCTTGCGTCTGTTCACGGGAGAGGAGGGTTGAGGTGGCGTCGTTACCCCATCGCGGCAGGCGGTTGCGGCGGACTGAGGCCTTGCGCACCATGGCGGCCGAGACGGTTCTGCGGCCGCACCACCTGATCGCACCCCTGTTCGTCAAAGAGGGTCTGCGCGAGCCGGCGCCCATCGGCGCGCTGCCGGGTCACTTCCAGCACACGCTCACCAGCATCGTGGACGAGGTGGGGTCCTTGCTGGACACCGGCATCCGGTCTGTGATCCTCTTCGGAATCCCTGGGCGCAAGGACGCCGAGGGCAGCGAAGCGTGGGCGGAGGAGGGCGTCGTGCAGAGGGCGCTGCGGACGCTGCGTTCCGAGTTCGCCGACCGCATCGTGCTCATCGCGGATCTGTGCCTGTGCGAGTACACCGACCACGGCCACTGCGGGGTGCTGAGCGGCGAGGGATCCACCGTTGGAATCGACAACGATCGGACGGTGGAGCTGTACGCCAAGATCGCGGTCAGCCAAGTACGGGCCGGTGCCGACATCGTGGCTCCGTCCGGCATGATGGACGGCCAGGTGGGGGCGATCCGGCGCGCGCTGGACGACGCGGGGATGTACGATGCCGCGATCCTCGCGTACGCGGCGAAGTACGCCTCGGCGTTTTACGGCCCGTTCCGGGAAGCGGCGGAGTCCGCGCCTCGGTTCGGCGATCGGCGCGGGTATCAGATGCAGCCGGGCAATGCCGCCGAAGCGCTGCGTGAGGTGGAGCGGGACGTCGCCGAAGGTGCCGATGTGGTGATGGTGAAGCCGGCGCTCGCCTACCTTGATGTGATCCGCGCGGTCAAGGAGCGGTTCGGCATTCCCACGGCAGCCTACAGCGTGAGCGGCGAGTACGCCATGGTTCAAGCGGCCGCCGACCGCGGCTGGTTGGACCGGGAGGCGGCGATGATGGAGACCCTGTTGGCGGTGCGGCGCGCCGGCGCCGACTGGATTCTGACCTACTTCGCCCGCGACGCCGCTCACCGGCTGCGTTAGATGCACCCTGGCAGCGGATCGCGCACGTGGTTCGAGCGCGCGCGGCGCGTGATGCCGGGAGGCGTCAACAGCCCGGTGCGTGCGTTCGGCGCCGTCGGTGGAATCCCGCCGTTCGTGGTGCGGGGAAGCGGAGCCTGGATCGAGGACGCCGACGGGCGTCGCTACGTGGACTACGTCGGATCGTGGGGTGCCTTGATCCTGGGGCACGCACACCCGGAGGTGACCGCCGCGATCCGGACGGCCGCCGCCGACGGCAGCACCTTTGGCGCCCCCACACCGTACGAGGTGGAGCTGGCCGAAGCTCTGTGCGAGGCCGTGCCGGCGATGGAGATGGTGCGCCTGGTCTCGTCGGGCACGGAGGCGACGATGAGCGCGCTGCGCGTCGCGCGCGCGTTCACCGGTCGTGCCGGGATCGTGAAGTTCGACGGCGGCTACCATGGCCACGCCGACGCGCTCCTGGTGTCCGCCGGATCCGGCGTCGCCACCCTCGGTCTGGCCGCCAGTCCGGGCGTGCCGGCGGGTGCCATCGAGCAGACGTTCTCGCTTCCCTACAATGACCCTTCGGCCGCGCAGCGATTGTTTTCCGAGCGTGGGAACGAGATCGCAGCCATCATCGTGGAGCCGATCGCGGGCAACATGGGCGTCGTCCCACCCGCACCGGGGTTTTTGGAGGCGCTGCGGGCACTCACCGAACAGCATGGGGCGCTGCTGGTCTTCGATGAGGTGATCACCGGCTTTCGGCTGTCGTACGGTTGCGCGCACGAGCGCTTGGGCGTGCGGCCCGACCTGGTGTGCCTCGGCAAGATCGCCGGCGGGGGGCTGCCGTTGGCCGCCTACGGCGGGCGCGCCGACGTGATGCGGCTGGTGGCTCCGTCCGGTCCCGTCTACCAGGCCGGCACGCTCGCGGGAAACCCCGTTGCCGTCCGGGCGGCACTCGCCACTCTGCGCGTGCTGCGCGAAGATCCGCCATACCGGGCGCTGGAAGCCCGGTCGGAAGCGCTGGCCCGAGGGCTCCGACAGGCGGGAGCGGACGCCGGGGTGCCTGTTCAGGTGAACCGGGCGGGCTCGATGCTGACTGTGTTCTTCAGCGCGGAGCCGGTCACCGACTACGCCACTGCACGCCGGGCCGACACCGACGGGTTCGCGGCATTCTTTCAGGGCATGCTGGCGCGCGGCATCTACCTGCCGCCCTCGCAGTTCGAGGCCATGTTTGTGTCGGCGGCGCACACCGACGTCGACGTCGCGCGGACGATCGATGCGGCGCGGGAAGCGATGGAGGCGGCGCGTAGACGGCAATAGTCCACGGGGGTGGGCCGCCGGGCGGCGACGGCTCGAGGAGTGCGTATGGAGAAGGTTCTCATCGTCATGCCCCTGTACAACGAGGAGGCGACGCTGCGCGACGTCCTGCGCGCGGTTCGCCGTTACGCCCCCGAGGGGGCGGACATCCTGGTGGTCGACGACGGGTCGACGGACCAGTCGCCGGAGATCCTGCGCGAGTTTCCCGATGTCCACGTCATCCGGCACGGAGAAAACCGCGGCTACGGTGCGTCGCTGATCGATGGCTTTCGGTACGCGATCGAGCGCGGCTACGACGTCGTCGTCACGATCGACTGCGACGAGCAGCACGAGCCGTACCTCATTCCGGACCTGTTGAGCGCGCTGGACGGTGTGGACATCGCGTCGGGCAGTCGCTACCTGCCAGGTTCGTCGCGAGGGCAGGAGACACCGCCCGATCGGCTGCAGATCAACCGAGAGATCACCGACCGGATCAACATCCTCACCGGGTACGCCATCACGGACGCCTTCTGCGGCTTCAAGGCCTACCGGATCGAGGCGCTGCGGAAGATGCAGCTCGACGAGCCGTCCTACGGAATGCCCCTGCAGGTCTGGGTGCAGGCGGCGCACCACGGGTTGCGGGTGCGGGAGATCCCCATCGGGCGGATCTACAAGAACCCACAGCGCCGCTTCTGGGGCGGTCTGGACGATGCCGCCGTTCGCCGTGCGTACTATCTGGACGTCCTGCGGCGCGAGGCCGACCGGTGGCTGGGGGAGCGGGTGAAGTGAGCCGGTCGGTCCTGGTCGTCGCTCCGCACCCCGACGACGGCGAGATCGGAATGGGGGGCACGATGGCCGCCCTGGTGCGCGGCGGGTGGCGGGTAACGCTGTGCGACATCACCGACGGCGAACCCACGCCGATGGGTACGCCGCAGACGCGCGCCCGAGAGGCCGGACGGGCGGCTGAGATCCTCGGCGTGGAGCGCATCACGCTCGATCTCCCCAACCGCTACCTGATGGACACGGTCGACAACCGCAGGGTGGTGGCGGAGGTCATCCGGCGAGTACGGCCGGATCTGCTGTTCGTGCCGTACTGGGAAGACGCCCACCCCGACCACGTCCAGGCCGCCCGTCTGGGCGAGGCGGCGCGCTTTTACGCGAAGCTCACCCGCACCGACATCCCGGGCGAGGTGCACTATCCGCGCCGCGTGATCCACTTCTTCTCGACCCACTACCGGTTGCACCGCCGACCATCGTTCCTCTTCGACGTCTCGGAGACGTTCGAAACGAAGATGCAGAGCGTGGCGGCCTACGAAAGCCAGTTCAGTGCAGCGCGCGGAAATCTGTGGATCCTGGACCAGATCCGGACGCAGGCCGCCTACTTCGGGTCGCTGATCGGTGTGCGCTACGCAGAGCCGTTCCTGCTCCGGGAGGAAGTCGGGTTGCGCACCCTGGACGGGCTCGTGTGATGGACGAGGGATCGGGAGCTTCGGCTGCGAGCGCGGTGGGTGGCGCGCAGGTTCGCGCGGCCGACCTCCGCATCCCGGAGCGCCACGGCGAGGTGCTCTGCGTTCCACCGAGGTCCGCATGGCTGGGTCTGGCGGCCCGCAACGCCGCGTCCTTGGACCACGCATCGATGGACCTGTCGGACCTTCCGCTCGGCGAACTGCGCCGGCAGACCCGTAAGGATCTGCTCGGCGCGGCGGGAGCGTTCTTGGCCCGCGTGGGAGCGGCCCCGGACGGGCTCCCCGAGGGCCCCCTGGTCGTCACCGGACACCAGCCGCTGTTTTTCCATCCTGGGATCTGGGTCAAGAACCTGCTGGTCGACTCCTGCGTCCGAGAAGGGGCGGCGGGCCTGAACCTGATCGTGGACACCGACGATTTCGAGGACATCGGCGTCGCCCTGCCCCGCAGGGACGGTCGGCTGGAAGTGGTGCACCGCAGTCTGGTGCGCCGCCCTCCGGACGTGCCGTTCGAAGCCGTACCCCCACCGTCGGCCGCGAACTGGGCGCGCTTCGTCGACGGCGTGCGGGCCGAGGTACAGACGCTGGGCAACCACGCGCTGACCGAGCGGGTCGATCGGCTAGCCGCTGCGGGGGCGCGCGCCCGGGCGGTGGCGGAGCACCTGGGTGAGTTCATGGCGTTGGTGCGCCGCGGGTTTGAGGGGGCCGGTCGCTCACCCCGCTACGGGGAACTGCCGGTGTCGGCGATGAGCCGGACCCGCGCGTTCCGATGTTTCGCGATGTGGATCCTGCGCCACCACGAGACCTTCCGAGAATGCCACAACCGCGCACTCGACGCCCACAGGGAACAAGAGGGAATTCGATCCGCCGCCCAGCCGTTCCCGAACCTCCGGCTGGACGGCGAAGGCTGCGAGCTTCCGTTCTGGGTCGTTCGCGACGGACGGCGCTGGCCGGCCAGCGCGGTGCGCAGAGGCGATGTGATCAGGGTGCGGGCACAGGGGCACGTGGTTACGACGGTGAGCGCGAAGGAAACAGACCCCGAGGCGCTTGCGGCGACGGAGTTGCGACCGCGGGCGCTGACCCTGACGATGTTCGTGCGGCTGTGCTTTGCGGATCTGTTCGTGCACGGGATCGGCGGCGGTCAGTACGACCGTGCGACGGACCGGTTGATAGCCGAGCTGTTCGGCGTCCGGCCGCCGCTGTTCGCCGTGGCCAGCGGGACCTTTCACCTGCCGCTGGGCCGGCACGCGAATCCCCGGGCGGATCGGCTGGCGCTGGAGCGCAGGCGGCTGGACCTGCAGCACAACCCGGACAGGTTCCTCAACCGCGGGGACGAGACGGTGAGCGCACTGGTGGCCGAGAAGTGGGAGCGCATCCGCCAGTTGGAGTCGGATTCGCTGACGCGCCGCCAGCGGCGCGAGATCACCCAGCGCATCCGCGCGATCAACCAGGCGCTCGCCCGGCACCTCGAAGACGAGATCCGCGCCATCGACGAGGAGTTGCAGGTCATCGCGGTCGAGGAGACCGAGCACGAGATCGCGACGCTGAGGACCTACCCGTTCTTCTTGTTCGATCCCGAGGAGTTGCGCGCCGCCGTTCGGGCGGCCTGCGGAGTACCGCAGACGTGAGTGCGGTCCGTCCGGGTGCGCCGCTGGTGGACACCGTGGGTCTGCGCAAGCAAATGGGTGGGCGCTGGGTGTTGCGGCACGTAACGCTCGCGGTGGGTCCGGGCGAGGCCGTGGCGATCTCGGGGCGCAACGGGTCGGGCAAGAGCACGCTGCTGCGCATCCTGGCCGGGCTTCGGCGACCGGACGGCGGCCAGCTGCGCCTGTTCGGGATCGACCCCCGGCAGGACGGGGTGGCGGTGCGCCGGCGGATCGGAGTGGTGGGCCACGAGCCGTTCCTCTACGGCGGGCTCAGCGTGGAGGAGAACCTGCGGGTGTTCTCGGCCCTCCATGGCGCCGACGCCGCAGCGGTGCGGAGGTGGCTGCGCGAAAGCGGCCTGTACCCGCGGCGGGACGACCTGGTGCGGGACCTGTCGCGGGGATGGCAGCAGCGCACGGCGCTGGTCCGTGCGATGGTGCACCAGCCCACCCTGTTGCTGCTCGACGAGCCGTTTACCGGGTTGGACGAGGAGGGCAGCGCCTGGCTGCGGGCTGCGCTGCGCGCGCACCGGGGGCGCGGCGGCGGGGTTGTGCTGACGACGCATCGCCCCGATGAGGTGGAGGGGGTGTGCGAGGCGTTCGCGCGCCTTGAGGCCGGTCGCCTCGTCCGGCTCGGGGAGGATCGGACGGACGAAGGGCCAGCAGAGGAGGCGTGAGCGTGCGGGCGTTCTGGGTCCTGCTGTACAAGGATCTGCGCATCGAACTTCGCACACGGGAGATGCTGGCCTCGATGGGCCTGATGACACTCATCGTCCTGGTGCTGTTCAGCTTCGCGGTCGGCCACCGCCGCGATCTGGTCGCAGCGGTGGTGCCGGGGGTGCTGTGGGTGACGCTCGCCTTCGCCGCCGTCGCCGGTCTGAGCCGCGCATACGGCATCGAGCAGGAGCGCGAGGCGGGTTCGGGCGTGCTCGCCGCTCCGGTGGACCGCGGCTGGATCCTCCTCTCGAAGGCGGCCACCGGTTTTTTGGCCATCCTCGCGGTGCAGGCTGCGGCGCTGCCGTTGCTGGCGGTCCTGTTCGACTACGATCTGTGGCCCCACCTGGGCCGACTCGCGCCGGTGCTGCTGCTGGGCGGCGCGGGGCTGGCGATCGTCGGCACCCTGCTGGCGGCCATGAGCGCCGCCACGCGGCTGCGGGAGGTCTTGCTGCCGTTGTTGCTTTTCCCGCTGGCGATGCCGTTGCTCGTTGCCAGTCTCAGCGCGACATCCAAGGTGCTCGCCGGGCTGCCGCTGGCCGCGTCGGTGTCCGAAATGAGGTTGATCGCCGCCTTTGATATAATCCTCGGGGCTGCAAGCGTCCTGCTGTTCGAGGGTGTCGTGGAGGAGGGGTTGTGAGGCGCGTCGACAGCGTGCTGTGGTGGACGCTGGTGGTCGCGATGGTCGCCTCCCTGTACATGGTCTTCCTGTACGCGCCCACCGAGCGGATCATGGGACCGGTCCAGCGTATTTTCTACTTCCACCTCGCGCTGGCGTGGGTTGCCTTCGTCGCTTTCTTCGGAGTGTTCGTCGGCGGGATCCAGTACCTGCGCACGCGCAGCACATGGTGGGACGAACTGGCCGCGGGGTCCGCCGAGGTCGGGGTGTGGATGAACGGGTTGGTGATCGTCACCGGATCGATCTGGGCAAGGCCTACCTGGGGCGTGTGGTGGACGTGGGATCCGCAGGTGACGGCGACGCTGATCATGCAGCTGATGTACATGGGCTACCTGCTGCTGCGTAGCGCCGCCGACGATGAACGAAGGGCGCGGTTTGCGGCCGCCTTCGGGGTCATTGCGTTCCTGAACGTGCCGATCGTGTTCTTCTCCGCGCGGCTGCTGCGCGGGATCTCACCGGTCGTCTTCACACGTCAGGGCATCGGGCTGGAACCGGAGATGCTGTACACGCTGCTGGTTTGCTTGGCCGCGTTCTCGCTTTTGTACGCCGTGCTGCTCGGTGTTCGGATGCGCATCGCTTTGCTCCGGGCGGAGGTCGCGCGCATGCGGGCGGAGCTGGCGACGTGAGGGCGTCGTGACGTACCTGTTCTTCGGATACCTCGTCGTGTGGGTCGGGCTCGCGATCTACCTGGCCGCGCTGCAGCGGCGGGCGGGCGCCCTGGAGCGCGAGGTGCACAGCCTTCGCGAACAGCTGGCCGCTTCGGGGTCCCGACCGGATCCCGCGGATCCGGTGCGGGTCTGAGGGGTGTTCGATGAACCGCCGCTACGCCGTCCTGGTGACCGTGATCGTCGCCGCGCTCGCGTACCTGATCTACGGCGGGGTGCGTTCGGCGGCCGTGTACTATGTCACCGTCGGGGAGTTGCTCGAGAGGGGAGAGGCGGCCGTGGACGTCCCCTCTCGGGTCGCGGGGACGGTGGCCTCAGGATCGATCCGCCGCGAGGGGTCGCGCATCCGGTTCACGCTGCGTGACGAAGGCATCGCGCTGCCGGTGGTCTACCAGGGCACGGTGCCCGATCTGTTCACCGACGAAGCGGAGGTCGTGGTCGAGGGGCAGCTGCGCCGCGACGGCGTGTTCGCCGCGACGGTGCTGTTGGCGAAGTGCCCGACCCGGTACGAGCGGGACACGTAGCGGGTCGCAGCGGACCGGCCCTTGACGGTCAGCCCTCGACGCCCGACCATGGGCGTCGGACCTTCACGGACGGGAGGGCCCGCGGGGCCCTCCTTGCGTTTGTCGAAGAGGAATCGCTCGAACGCAGGTCAAAACACAGCACAGCCGGTGTGAGACCATTGCCGGGAGGTCGGATGCGGCCAGTTGCCGGCGCCGCGCTGATCGCGGCGACGTCGGTGTTGCTCGTGGGCTGCCAGCCATACGTGCGGATCGGGTCGCCCGACCGTCCCGCCTACGAACCGCTGGCCGGCTACGTCCACCGGATGAACTTCATTCCCCAAAAGCCCAACGCCGACGGAGGCAAGCGGGTCTACGAGGCGCGCTGTGCCGTCTGCCACGGGCCCGAGGGCCGGGGCGACGGACCGATGGCGCCGCAGCTGGTGGCCCCGGAGAAGGACCCGTACCGGGACGTGCTGCGCATCTTCCGGATCCACCCCAGGGGCGAACCGCTTCCCAGCCGGCCTGCGCGCTTCGACAACCTCGACCAGATGCGACTCAACACGCCCTTTTCCATGTTCGAGGTGATCGACCGCGGTCGGCCGCACACCGCGATGCCGGGCTTCCGCCACCCCGCCTACGGCGCCGACAGCCTCGCCGACCCTCCGCTGAGCGAGCAAGAGATCTGGAACGTCCTGTTCTGGGAGTGGAGCCGCATGACCACGCGCGACAAACTCGCCGAGGGTCGGCGCATCTACCAGCAACAGTGTGCCGCCTGCCACGGTGAATCCGGCGACGGCAACGGTCCGGAGGCCGCTCGCATCCGCCAGGAGATCTGGACGTGGGGTCGCGGCGTGGGCCCCGGGATCTTCACCGACCGCGACTGGATGGCCTACCGCAAACCGACGGAGCTCTACCAGCGGGTGTTCGAAGGCGTGCACCGCCGTGGCATCGAGCTGATGCCTGCGTACGGAGATCGCCTGACGTCGGACCAGATCTGGGCTGTGGTAGATTATCTGTGGACGTTCGTCTACACGCTTCCCGAAGACCTGCGGTGAGCCAGGAGCAGCCACGATGGCCGAGAGGGGAGTGAACCGCCGCACGTTCCTGCGCGCGCTAAGCGCGATCCCCGTGCTCGGTGCGCTGGCGGCATTCGCGGCGCCGTTACTGCGCTATCTCAAGCCGAACCTCGACCCCGGGCTGGGGCTGCCGGAAGGTCGGCTGCGCAGTCTCGCGGAGATGGATCTCCCGCAGGGGGAGCAGCTGGCGTTGGGACGCGTGGAGGAGCTCGCCGAACCGTGGTCGTCGCGAATCTTCGTGTACACGCAGCGCTACGCGCAGTACACGCCCGAGCAGGCGCGCGTGGCGACGATCCCCGGCGTGGCCATCAGGCTGCCGTGGAAGGTCAGCTTCCCCGGGTTCAAGCAGGGCGAAGAACCCACCGACATCGTCATCTTCTCCCGGATCTGTCCGCACCTGGGCTGCATCTTCAACTACGTGCCCAACTGGCGGGAGGTCACCGCGGGCTACGGAGGGTACGTCCCGCCGGAGGAGCGGCGCCACGGGCTGATGGCGTGCCCCTGCCACCTGTCAATCTACGACCCCGCGGACCGCGACCGACCGGGACGGGTCCTCTCCGGCCCGGCGCCACGGCCGCCGTACTACTTCACCTACGAGATCCGCGACGGCGTTATCGTGATCACGAGCGCCGAGCCCGGAGGGATCGCATGACCCCGAGCTGGGGCCTGCGGTTCGTGGCTTGCCTTCACGCCGGCGCGGCGGACCCGCAGACGACGACCCCCGACCCCGAAGCGCCGAGGCCGTCCTGATGCTCGACCGCGTACGGGAGTGGCTGCGCGAGCGCAAGGAGAAGCTCGACCTCTTCGACGAGACCAACGTCGACCGGCTGGACAACCCGCTGTACGCGCTGGGCCACATCGTCTACTTCTCCTGGATCGTGGTCTTCGTCACGGGTGTTTTGCTGATGATCTGGTACGAGCCGACGACCCACGGCGCGTACAACTCCATCCTGCGCATCCAGCATGAGGTGCCTTTGGGCTGGTTGATCCGGGGCGCCCACAAGTACGCCGCAGATATGCTGATCCTCGCGATCATGCTGCGGATCTACCGCATGTACTTCCTCGGCGAGTACAAGCGCCCGAACGAGTTGACGTGGATGATCCTGTTCGCGTCCCTTGTGCTGGCGATGATCTCCGGGATCACGGGCTATCTGCTGATCTGGAACCAGCGCGCGTTCTGGGCAGCCAAGACCGTGCTCAGCGTCGCGGTCTACCTAGACCAAATTCCGATCATCGGTGCGAGCAAGTTCGGCAGCGCGATCGCCTTCATCTTCCTCGGCGGCCCGGCGGTCGGGCAGGGGGCGCTGACGCGTTTTTACGCGATCCATTTCGGGATCTCCGCGTTGTTGCTGATCGCCGTAGAACTGTACTTCATCTTCACTCGGCGCAAGCGCTTCGGGCTCTCGCCGACGGCGATCGTCGTCTTGCTGCTGATGATCGTCGCCACCAGCTACATCTTCCCCGCCGAGATGGGCCGGCGCGCCGACCCGAACCGGACGCCGCTGCCGATCCTGTCGGACTGGTACTTCTTGGCGCTGTACCAGTACGTGAAGTACACCCCGCCGCTGTGGGCCGGACTGGGGCCGGGATTCCTCATCACCTACGGGATGCTCGTCCCGTTCCTCGACCGCAGCAAGGGCCGCCGACCGTCCGAACGCCCCTTCTTCACGGTGGTCGGCGTCATGGCCCTCACGTACTTCGTGGTGTTCACAACGCTGATCATGTTCAACATCGCAGTCATCGACCGGGATCCGCACATCGTCCTGGTGATGACCAGCGTGGTGCTCGTGATCGGATTGCTGCTCGAGTTGCGGTACCGGCGCCGCCGGCGGGCGGCAGAAGCGGCGGCGCCGAAGCCGCCGCCCCGCGTGGTGGGGGCGCGGCCGGCGCCGACGGCAGGGTAGGGCGGTGCGCGGCGTGATGTTCGTCATGGCGTTTGCAGCCGCGGTCGTGGCGTTCAAGCAGGTGTTCGGCGCCTACAGTGAGGCGGTGGCGGTGCAGACCGCGGTCGCGTGGGCCGCGGCAGTCGGGTGGACCGCGCTGCTCGTCGGGGCGTTCCTGTACGCGGGCTTCTTGATCTACGCAACGGATCGGGCTGCTGGGAAGTTGCGCCGCCGCCTGCGACTGTACGAGAGATTCCTGGGTAGAGGGTCATAGGCCGTGGAACGCTCACGCGCGGTCGTGTACATGGCGCTCATCGTCCTGCTGGCGATGGCGGCGCTGCTGTGCGTGGCACTGATCGTCTACGGCGAGTGGTTCGACCACCGCCGGGTCGGCGCCGGCGCGCTGGGCGTGCTGCTCATCATCTACTCGTTCGTCGTGCTGCTGTTCCGGAAGGCACACATCACGGCCGAGGAGTGACGGTGTACCGGCCGCTGCTGCAGAGGATCCAGAGCGCCACGCTCAAAGTGGACGTGGCGATCAACCGCGTATACCCGCAGGACTTCAACCCCCTGTACTATACGGGCGGGCTGAGCAACCTGTTCCTGACCGTCCTGGTCGTCTCCGGGATCCTGATTTGGCTGTACTACGAGCCCAGCCTGGAAGGCGCGTACGCCTCGGTGCAGTTCCTCTCGGACCAGGTGCCCTACGGGGTAATTTTCCGCGGCATCCACCGGTACGCAGCCGACGCGTACATCGTGGCCGTGTTGTTGCACCTGTTCCGGAACTGGTTTACGGACCGCTACCGCGAAGCGCGCGACAGCCAGTGGTTGTCGGGGATGGTGCTGCTGGTGTTCTCGGGCATCGCGGGCGTTACCGGATATCTGCTGGTGTGGGATCAGCGCTCCCAGTTGCTGACGAGCATGACGGTGCAGGCACTGCAGAGCGTACCGCTGATCGGCGGCTGGCTGGCGCACGCGTTTTTGGGTGGACCGGGGCTGAGCGATGCGACGATCGTGCGGTTCCTCTTCCTGCACATCGCGCCGGCGATGACGCTGTACATCCTCCTGTGGTGGCACTACGTGCGGCTGCGCCACCCGAAGGTCTGGCCGCCGGCGCTGTGGGTCTTGTTCGGGATCGGGTTGATCTTCGTGCTGGCCGCAGCGATTCCCGCGGCGAGCGGGCCGCCGGCGCAGCCGGGGGCGACGCCCGAAGGCTTCGAGGTCGACTGGTTCTACCTGTGGCCCTACGTGCTGGCGCGATGGATCGCGCCGGGGTGGGCGCTCGCGCTGGTCGCCGCGCTCGTGGCGTACGGAATGTACATCCCGTATTCCCTGCGCGAGACGCCCCAAGAGCGCGGGCTGCGCGGGTTGGGACAGGCGGTGGTCGTCGACGAGAACTGCACCGGCTGCGAGCTGTGCTACTTCGACTGTCCGTACAACGCGATCTACATGGTGCCCAGCCCGTACCCGGGCAAGAGCAAGGCCGCGGCGAACCGCAAGCTGCTGGCCGTGGTCGTGGATCCGCGCTGCGTGGAGTGCGGGATCTGCATCGGCGCTTGTCCCTTCGAGGCGCTGGAGCTGCCGCGCCTGCTCGAACGGGACGTGCAGGCACAGATCCGTGCCGGCGCCGGGGCGGCGGTCACGGCGTGAGGTGAGGATGGACAGCGTCGAGCCTGTGGTGCAGGACAAGTCCAAGAGCCAACCGGCCGGCCGCGTGGTCGGGTTCCTGTGCGACTGGGCGGTCAGCAGCGAAGGCCTGCTGAACCCGGACGGCACCATGGTCACCCTCCCGGACGTCGTGCTCATCCGCGTGCCTTGCTCGGGCTTCGTCAAGCCGGCGTGGCTGGAGCTGGCACTTCGCAGCGGCGCTGCCGGTACGTTCGTGTGCGGGTGCCCGATGGGCGACTGTCTGAACCGCGAGGGCAACTGGATCATCGAGGATCGCATCGAGGCGCTGCGCAAGCGGTTGCAGCGGCAGAAGGTGAACCCCGCGCGCATCGGGTTCTTGGCCTACGGACTGCACGACCGCAGGGAGTTCATCGACGCGGTGCGGTCGTTCCGGGAGGAGGTCCTGCGGATCTGGGCGGAGGAGAAGAAGTGATCGGGCGGTTCGGGCCCCGGAAGCTGAAGTCCTATATCTGGTACGCAGTCTTCTACCTGCTGTTCTTCGCGCTGCTGCTGTTCGTGGCCGCCTTCGGTCTGGTCGCGGAGGCATGAGCGACGGCGGCGCGCGGTCGTAGGGGCGGTGCAGGCTGGCCGTCCCGCGGAGGGGTCGCTTGCTCGCGTGGATGTTGAGCGACGAACAGTGGAGCGCCGCCCGCCGGTTCGCCTACCTCGGCACGGCCTGGGCGTTGGTGGGCGCAATCTACGAACTGTTGATCGCCGCGCAGCTGGCCTGGCCGGGCTTTTTGGCGGGCAGTGCCTGGTCGTCCCACGGTCGGCTGGTCGCGGTCAGCCGCGACGTGTGGATCTTCGGTGCCTGCTCGCACCTGCTGATCGCCGCGGTCCTGAGGCTGGCGCCCCAGTCCGCGCGCGGACACCTGTGGGGGGAGAGGACCGCCAACCTCGCTTTCTGGCTGTGGACCGTCGCGCAGGTGCTCGCGTGGTGGTACCTGACCGTGGGCTGGACCCGCGGGCGCGCGTTCGGCGAGGCGCCGTGGCCGGCCGACCTGCTGCGGGTGGTGGCCGGGTTGCTGCTGCTGTGGGTGGTGTGGCGGACGGTGAGCGCGGCGGCCGTGGAGCCGCCGGCCTGGTACTTCGCCAGCGCACTGGTGGCCTTCCCGCTGGTGCTGTTGCTCGGAAAGGGTCTGTTCTCGCCGTTTGCCAATCCGTACGCCGGTGTGCCGGACGCGCTGGCGCAGGCGTTCTTGCAGTCGGGTCTGAACTGGCTGTGGCTGGGCATATTGTCCGGCGGTGTCCTGGTGGCCTTGGTCCCCGTGGCCGCGGGCCGCGCGGTCTTCGCGGCCGCGCTGCCGGCCGCGGCGCTGCTGGGCATCCTCGCGTTCGCCCCGCTCGCCGGGCCCGCCGCGTTCGTGTGGGGGCCGGTTCCGTTCTGGACGCAGACCGTCGGGGCTGTCGCGTCGCTGCTGCTGGTCCTGCCCGCCGCGACGTTGCTCGTGGTGGTGTGGACGACGGTGGGGGGCAGGTGGACGGCCGCCTGCGCCAGCCCGACGCTGATGCTGTTCACCGTGGGGGCGTTCGCGCTGGCCGGCTCAGCGTCGGTCGGTGCGGTCCACGGCCTCTTGGGCCCCAGTCGGGTGGTGAACCTGACGCTGTGGGTCGAGGGTCAACGGTTGTTGTGGCTCGGCGGGATTCTCTCGATCGCCGTGGGGGCGGCGTACGCGATGCTGCCCTCCCTCGTCGGCCGGGCGCTGGCGAGTCGCACCCTGGCGTGGTGGCAGGTGGGATCGACGGTGGCGGGGTGGGCGGTCGGCGGGTTGACGCTGCTTTTCGCCGGACTGAGTCAGGGAGCGGTGTGGGCGACGGGCACCGTACCCTTCGCCCACGGAGCCGCGGCGGTCTCGCCGTTTCTCGTCGTGTACGCGGTCTCGGCCGGTCTGCTCCTCACCGGGCAGGCACTGTTCGCCTGGAACGTCTTTTTGACCGTGGATTCCGGCGAACCGGCGTCGGCTGCCGAGCGCGACCTGTCCCCGCCGGCGCAGGCGAGGCTGGTGGGGGAGGCGGGTACATGACGGTGCGCGCGGGGGAGCGCCTGTGCAGCTGAGCGTCCGCCCGATCGTGCTGTTCGCCGTGGTGGCCACGGTCAGCGGGTTTGTGGCCACGGTCGCCCTGCCCTCCGTCGGACCGGCCGCTCCGGGGCCCGCCCTGACTCGGGAGCAGGAAGCCGGCAGGGCCGTCTACGTGCGGGAGAACTGCATGGTCTGCCACACCCAGCAGGTGCGCACGATCGAGTCGAGGTTCGGGATGATCGCCGAACCCGGCGACATCGGACAGGCGGCGGACTTCGCCGCCTACGCCGGACAGACCCCCGCCCTGCTGGGCGGGCGGCGCGTGGGGCCGGACCTGCTGCGGGTGGGCGCGCGCATCGAGGGGGCCCAGGAGATCATCGCGCTGCTGCGCGCTCCCTCCGAGCGAACGCCTGGGTCGCGAATGCCGTCCTACGCGCACCTCTCGGACGAAGAACTGCGCGTGCTGGCGGCCTACCTGTTGAGTCTGAAGTGAACTGACATGGCAGAACCCACGCCTCCTACGCAACCTTCCGGCCACCGCCCACCGCGCGGTCTGCTGGTGCTGTACGTCCTGCTGCCGGTGTGGGCGGCGGCGTACCTGTTCGTGGCCGGCGGACTCGTGGCGCCGGAGGTCAGCCCCGTTGCCCGCCAGATTCCGGGCGTCTCGAGGGCGCCGGGTGTGGCGGAGGATCCGCACGCGGATCAGATGCGCGCGATCGTCGAGGTGGTGCCGGCGGACGCGCGCGACGATGAGCCGCCCACAGAGATCACCGAGGCGATGCTCGCAGACGCGGAGAGTCAGTACCGGGCGCTGTGCGCCGTCTGCCACGGTCCGACCGGACGCGGCGACGGCCCGGCCGGCGCGACGCTCAACCCGCCGCCGATGAGCTTCCACAGCCCCGCGTTCCTGGAAACCCCCCGCGGGGTCAGCCACTGGGTCATCCGGCACGGTCTGGGCACCACACCCCGCCGGAGCGGGATGCCGGCGTTCGCGGCACTTTCCGACGAGCAGGTGTGGGCGCTGGTCGAGTACCTGAAGCGCCTGGGCAGACAGAGTCCCTAGATGAGACGGGATGGATCCCCTGGTCGCCGCCTACGCGCCCATCCGCCGTGACCTAGACGATCTGCACGGACTGCTCCGGGACGAGTTGACGGCGGGCGAGCCCTTCCTGGCGGAGCTTGTGGCCCACGTGTTGCAGACGCGCGGCAAGATGGTGCGGCCGGCCCTGGTGTTTTTGTGCGCGCAGATCGTGGGTGGGGCCGGCGACGACCGCCGCCTGGTCGCCGGTGCGGTTGAGCTGATCCACGTCGCCTCACTGATCCACGACGACGTCATCGACGAAGCCGACCGTCGCCGCGGGCAGTCGACGCCCAACGCGCGGTGGGGCAACCACGTCGCGGTGCTGCTGGGCGACTACCTGTTCAGCAAGGCCTTCCACATGCTGGCCCGCGTGAGGCGCGCCGACGTCGCCCCGCGCATGGCGCTGGCTACGGTGCGCATGAGCCAGGCGGAACTGTTGCAGATCCGCTACGGCAACACGCCGCACACCGACGAGCAGGTCTACTTCACGATCGTCGAGGGCAAGACGGCGCAGCTGATCGCCTCCGCCTGCGCCGGCGGAGCGGCGGTCGCCGGTGCCGACGCGCACACGGCCGCCTGCCTGGAGACATTCGGGAGGCACTGGGGCGTGGCGTTCCAGATCACCGACGACACACTGGATCTCACCAGTAACCCCGAGGTGTTGGGCAAGCCGATCGGCAGCGACGTCCGGGGCGGAAAGGTCACCCTTCCGCTGATCCACGCCCTGCGCAGCGGGACGCCCGACGATCGGGCGCGCCTGGAGGCCCTGATCCGGGACGGTGCAGCCGCAGACGCTGTGCGCGAGATCCTGGGCCGCCACGGCTCGATCGCCTACGCCCTGGACGTCGCCCGCCAGCACGCCGAGCGCGCCCTCGACGTGCTGGCTCGCTTTCCGCCCAGCGCCGCCCGCGACAGCCTGGCCGCCCTCACCGAGTTCGTCGTCGCGCGCCGCCACTGACGGCGGGGGGCTGCCGTGGCCGTGCGCCGGGGGAAACCGGTACACTTGTGGACGTGGTGCGGCAACGGCGTTCGCGGGCATCCGTACCGGACGGGGTGGGTGTGTTCCGGCGCTTGCGGGCCGCGATGGTCGACTTCGCGGTCGCGACGACCTCCCGGCACCTGGCCGCGCACCGCGACGACATCCTGCGTCGGTGGCAGCAGAGCCTGCACCGCCGCGTCGCGCGGTACGCCGGGCAGCCCGACTGGGTCCGGGAGTGGGGGCGGCAGACGGTAGATCTCCTCGTCCAGGTGATGCGGGCAGACCAACCCCAGGAGAAGGCGGCGTCGCGCGATCGGGTGTTCGAGCACGCCCATCGGGTCGCGTCCCGCCAGTTGGATCTGGGGTTCACGCTCGAGGAGATCCTGCAGGCACTCAGTCTGTTGCGCGGGAGCGTGGGCGCCCAGGTGCAGGCGATGCTCAACCGGCGCCTGTGGGTGGCCTTCCCCCCCGACGTCATGCTCGCCACCGAGCGCGTACATGAGGCCATCGATCTACAGATGCTGGCGATCGGCCAGGCGTACCTGGAAGCCCGCGACCGCGTGATCCGAAAGAGCCAGCAGGACCTCGAGCAGAGCAACCGACAGCTGAGGACGCTGCTCCAGGAGATGCACCACCGCATCAAGAACAACCTGCAGACCCTGGCCGACCTGCTGTACCTGGAGACCATCGACGCCCCCGGGCCGGCGCAGAAGAGCCTGCGCGACAGCATCGGACGCGTCAAGAGCATCGCGGCGGTGCACCAGATGCTGTCGGCCGATCAGATCGAGGAGGTCGACGTCCGGCGGCTCGCAGAACGGATCGGCGAGACGATCGCCAAGGACCTGGCCGGCGCGGGCCGCAGTGTGCGCGTCGGAGTCGTGGGCGAGCCGCTGCGGTTGCCCAGCAAGCAGGCGACCTCGCTGGCGTTGGTGCTGAGCGAGCTGGTCACCAACGCGCTGGAGCACGCCTTCGTCGACGGCCGAGGGAACGTCGTCATCTCGCTGGGGGCGTCGGATCGGGACGTCGTCGTCTCCGTGCGCGACGACGGGCGCGGGTTGCCGACGGGGTTCGCCCTGGAGCGGGACGCGCACCTGGGCCTGCGGATCGTCGGCGACCTGGTGTCCCGCGACCTGCGGGGGACGTTTGCGCTGCGCAGCGAGAACGGAACCGTGGCCGAGATGCGGTTTCCGAGAAGCGGAGGGTAGGCGAACTGCCCATGGGCGAGCGGCTACGCATCCTCATCGCCGACGACGAGGCCATCCGCGTGATGACTCTGCGGACGCAGCTGCGCTCGCTGGGATTCGATGTCGTGGCCGAGGCGAGCACGGGTGCGGAGGCCGTTCGCCTGGCCGAACAACACGAGCCGGATCTTGCGATCCTCGACATCAAGATGCCCGAGATGGACGGGATTGCGGCGGCCCACGAGATCGTCCGGAGGCGGCCGATCCCCATCATCCTGCTCACGGCCTACAGCGAGCTGGACCTGGTGGAGCGGGCCAGCGAGGCGGGGGTCTTCGCCTACCTGGTGAAGCCGGTCAGCGAGGAGGAGTTGCTGCCGGCGATCTTGTTGGCGCGCGCGCGGTTCGAAGAGTTCCGCGTGCTGGAAGGGGAAGTGCGCGACCTGCGCGAGGCACTGGAGGCACGCAAGGTCATCGAGAGGGCGAAGGGCATCCTGATGAAGCGCCTGGGACTCAGCGAAGCCGAAGCCTTCCGCCGGATGCAGGTGCAGAGCCAGAAGGAGAACCGCAAACTCGTGGAGATCGCGCGGGCGATCGTGACCGCGCACGGTGTGATGTGACCGATGGCCGAAGAGATCTCCGTGTCCGAGGAATGGCGTGCCCTGGTGGCGGACCTGAGGGCGCTCGCGAGCAAGCACGCGGCGCTGGTGCGGGAGGAGGTACAGGAGGCGGCGGGTGACATCGTTCGGGCCGGCGCGTGGATCGCCGTGGGAGCGGTCGCAGCGCTGGCGGTGGTCTTGTTCGTGCCGGTCGTGGTCACGATCGTGCTGTCCGTGTGGTTGCCGACCTGGGCAGCAGCCCTGCTCGCCACGGCGGCGGCGGTGTCGGCGGCGGGCGCGTCTCTGGCCGTCGGGGTGCGGAGGCTGCGGCGGCCGAAGATGCGGCGAACGCGACTGGCGCTGCGCGAGGACCGGGTGTGGATACGGGACCTGATCGACTCGCTGCGGAGATTCCGCAGATCCGGGCGCGGATAGAGCGCCGCGTGCTGCGCATCCAGGAAGCGGTGCGGACCGCGATCCCGCGCGATCCGATCTTGCGCGGCCGGTGGGCGGCTGTCCTGGGGTTGCTGGTCTCCTGGGGTGTGGTGTCGCTGAGCACGCGGCGGCGCCCCTGAACCGGCCGGCGGTGGTACAATCACCGCGGAGGTAGCAGATGCCGTTCGGAATCGGCACGACCGAACTGATCATCATCCTGATCATCG
The DNA here is from genome assembly GCA_031432545.1 of Armatimonadota bacterium. Taxonomy (NCBI): domain Bacteria; kingdom Bacillati; phylum Candidatus Sysuimicrobiota; class Candidatus Sysuimicrobiia; order Candidatus Sysuimicrobiales; family Candidatus Sysuimicrobiaceae; genus Candidatus Caldifonticola; species Candidatus Caldifonticola tengchongensis. The sequence continues at coordinate 47,450 of JAVKGX010000009.1, read as the reverse complement.
CGCTGCTGATCTTCGGCCCCTCACGTTTGGCTGGCATCGGCAGTTCGTTGGGCAGGGCGATCCGCGACTTCCGCAAGTCCGTCAAGGACGAGGACAACGACGAAACGGGCAAGACCTGAACGCTCCTGATATCCCGTCGAAGGAGCGAGGGCTGTCCCTGCATCTGTCCACCCGCTGCCCGCACGGATGACGCGCCGTTCCCACCGGCCGTGGCTCGCGCTCGTCTTCGTCGTGCTGACGGGGGGACTGGTCGGCCATGTCCTCGCGCAGGCCGTGGGCACGCTGCCGGGGCTGGCGTTTCTGTCGCGTACGGTCGAGCCCGGTCTGGACCCGTCCCTTCACATCGACGCCGGCCTGGTGACCCTCACGTTCGGATTCACCGTCCGCCTGAACCTGGCGGTCCTGATCGGCGTGCTGATCGCCCTGTGGGTATGGCGCGCCGTACTGTAGGCCGCGCTCGGGCCGGTCTGCGGGCAGTGCTCCCTCCACGAATTCCCGCTCCGACCGCGTTGTCCAGGGAGGAGAAGCCCCATGGTGTACGACGAACGCGGTGGACCGGTCATCCGTGAGCTGCCGCCGGAGGCCCGGCCACGGGAGCGGCTCCTCGCCGACGGTCCGGAGAGCCTGAGCGCGCGCGATCTGCTTGCGCTCCTGCTGCGCAGCGGCGCGCGGGGACAGTCCGCCCTCCACCTAGCCGACCGCCTGCTCGTCCGCTTCGGTGGGCTGAGGGGTCTGAGCCGGGCCCGGCCGGAGGAACTGGCCTCTGCGCCTGGCGTCGGCGTCGCCAAGGCCGCCGTGGTGCAGGCCGCCTTCGAGCTGGGGCGCCGCGCGCACGGCCTCGATGCGGCCGAACGCCCGGTGATCCGCAACGCCCAGGACGCCGCTGCGGCCGTCCGGCCGCGTCTTGCCGACCGCGACCAAGAGCACTTCTGCGTGATCCTCCTCAACGCCCGCCACGAAGTGATCGGCATCGTCGAGACCTCGCGCGGAGGGCTCAACGCCGCATCGGTCGCCGCCCGGGAGGTCTTCCGGGAGGCTGTGCGGCGCAGCGCACACGCCGTCGTCCTGGCCCACAACCACCCTTCCGGGAACCCGGAGCCCAGCCCGGAGGACGGGCGGCTGACGGCGGCGCTGCGCGAGGCGGGCTCGATCTTGGGGATCGCGGTGCTCGACCACATCGTGGTCGGAGACGGCCGGTTTGTCAGCTTGCGCGAGCGCGGGGTAGGATTTTAGGAGCGCTTGGGGTACGGTGGGCGGCGCGGGAGGACGAGATGACGCGAAACGGGTTCTTGGGCCGGCTGTCCCGGGACATGGGCATCGATCTGGGAACCGCGAACACCTTGGTGTACGTGCGGCGCGAGGGCATCGTGCTCCGCGAGCCTTCGGTCGTGGCCAAGCGCAACGACGGGCACATCCTGGCGGTGGGCGATGAGGCCAAGAGGATGATCGGCCGTACGCCGGCCGACATCCAGGCGACCCGCCCGCTGCGGGACGGGGTCATCGCCGACTTCGACACGACGTCGACGATGCTCGGCTACTTCATCCGGCGGGGCCTGCGCGGCCGGTCGTTGTTCAAGCCTCGGGTCATCGTTGGCATCCCGTCCGGTGTCACCGAGGTCGAAAAGCGGGCGGTGATCGACGCGACGCTCCAGGCGGGTGCGCGGGAAGCCTACCTGATCGAGGAGCCCATGGCCGCGGCGATCGGCGCCGGACTGCCTGTGTCGGAGCCGGTTGGCAGCATGGTCGTGGACATCGGCGGCGGGACGACCGAGGTGGCTGTGATCGCGCTGGGCGGGATCGTGACCAGCAAGTCGGTCCGCATCGGCGGCGACGAGATGGACGAGGCGATCATCCAGTACGCGCGGAAGGTGTACAACCTGCTGATCGGCGAGCGGACCGCAGAAGAGATCAAGATCGCGATCGGTTCAGCCTACCCGCTGCGCGAAGAGCAGTCGGTGGACGTCCGCGGGCGGGACCTGGTCTCCGGACTGCCGCGGACGGTGCGCATGACCAGCGCGGAGATCCGCGAGGCGATGGCCGAACCGATCGCGACGATCGTGGATGCGGTCAAGCAGACGCTGGAGCGCACGCCGCCGGAACTGTCTGCCGACATCGTCGACCGCGGCATCGTGCTGGCCGGCGGGGGCGCCCTGCTGCGCGGGATCGACCGGTTGCTGGCCGAGGAGACCGGGATGCCTGTGACCCTCACCGACGACCCGCTGTCGGCAGTCGTACTCGGAACGGGGCGTGCGCTGGAGGAGATCGACGTCCTAAAGAAGGTGCTGGTGACAGCCAAGAAGCTGTAGGAAGCCCGCAGACGAGGGCGCTTCCATGATCGCGACCGGATCGCGCCGCACCGTCGGCGTACTGCTCGTCCTGCTGCTGGCGGTCATCGTCACCCTCACGGGGCAGGTGCGGTCCACCGACCGTCGGCAGGTCGGCCCCCTGGGACACCTCCTCCTGTCGTGGCTGACGCCGGTGCAGCTCGGCATGAATCACGCGGCCGACACCGTCATCGGCTGGTGGCGGGGGCTCAATGAGATCGGGCAGCTGCGGCTGGAGAACGCCCGGCTAAGGGCCGAGGTCGAGAGACTGACGCGCGACGTGGCGACGCTGCAGGAGGCCGCGGCGGAGAACGCCCGGCTTCGCCGCCTCGTGGAGTTCCGGGCGCAGACCGCGGTGAGCACCGTCGCTGCCCGCGTGGCGATGCGGGATCCCAGCCGCTGGTTCACGACGATGACCATCGATCGCGGGGCACGCGATGGCGTGCGCACGCGCGACGCCGTCGTGACGGCGGACGGGCTGGTCGGGCGCGTCATGGAAGTCTACCCGACGGCGGCGCGGGTGCTGCTGATCAGCGACCCGCGCAGCGCGGTCGGCGTCCTCGTCCAGAGCACCCGGGACGCCGGGGTGGTGGAAGGACAGGGCCGGGACGTGCTGCGGCTTCGGTACGTCTCGCGCGAGTCCTCCCTCCGTCCGGGCGATGTGCTGATCACGTCCGGGCTGGGCGGGGTGTTCCCTCGCGGGATTCGCGTGGGAACCGTCCGCGCCGTGCTGCGACCCCCCGGCGCCCTCTTCCAGGAAGCCGAGGTCGTGCCCGCGGCGACGGTGGGGCGGCTGGAAGAGGTGCTCGTGATCGTGGGGCGCCGCTGACGGCGCCCTCCCCGCAGATGGGGTCGTTTCGCCTGGGCCTGCTGCGGGTCGCCCTCTACGCGGCCGCCCTCGTGGTGGCGACACTGATCGAGAGCACCTGGACCGCGCGGCTGGCGCTGCTGGGTGGAAGGCCGGATCTGGTGCTGGTCCTGGTCGTCGCCCTCGCGCTGCACCGTGGCCCGGAGTTGGGTGCCGCAGTGGGGTTGGCCGGCGGTCTGCTCCAGGATCTGGTCGGCGGCCAGTCGCTGGGTCTGATGGCAGGTCCCAAACTCGTCGTCGGGTTCTTGTTAGGCCTGATGACACGGACCCTCTACGTGGAGAACGTCCTCACGCCGGTCGCCCTGCTCGCCGCGGCAACGTTCGCCAACGGCTTTCTGGAACTCGGCCTGGGCGCCCTCACGGGCTATGCACCGCCGCCGTGGGAGGACGCGGCGCCCACCGTCGCGGTCGCTGCGTGCTATAATGGCGTGGTCGCGCCGCTCGTGTTCGCTTGGGTCCGCCGCGCCGAACGATGGTTTCAGCGGGCGGCCGGCACCGGCTGACTCCCGTCCCCATGGATCGCGACAAGCCGTCCCACCTTCCGATGCGTCTGGCGTCCCTCGGCGTGGTGGTCTCGGTGATGTTGGGTCTGCTCGCTCTGCGACTGTGGCAGCTGCAGGTTCTCCAGGGCGAACACTACGCACAGCTCGCAGAGGGCAACCGGCTGCGCATTTACCGCACCGCCGCACCCCGGGGCCTCATCCTGGACCGGCGCGGCGTCCCGCTCGTCGCAAACCGCCCGTCGTTCTCGGTGTCGATCCTTCCGCTGGAACTGGGCGAGCCCGACCGGGTCCTGCCACACCTGGCGGCGCTGCTGGGGGTCCCCGAAGGCGAGATCCGCAGGCGGCTGGCCGGGTCGCGCACGCCGCCCTTCGAGCCCGTCCGGATCCGGCGCGACGTCGGCCTACGTGTGGTCACTGCGATCGAGGAGCGGCGGACCGAGATGCGCGGGGTGGTGGTCGAGGCCGAGCCGGTGCGCGTGTATCGGTACCGGCAGCTGGCGGCGCACGTGTTGGGCTATTTGGGCGAGATCAGCGCGCAGGAACTCGCCGTGCTGCGGCCGCGCGGATACCGGGCCGGCGACCTGATCGGCAAGGCAGGGATCGAGCGCCACTACGATGCCTTCCTGCGCGGCGACGACGGCGAGCAGGTCGTGGAAGTCGACGCTTCCGGACGGCCGCTGCGTGTGCTGCGCGAGCAGACGGCGCGGCCCGGCCGCAGCGTCGTCACGACGCTGGATCGCGAACTGCAGGCGCTGGCCGAGGCCGAGCTGGCCGGGCGGGCCGGCGCGATCGTCGCGATGGATCCCCGCAACGGCGAGATCCTCGCGATGGCCAGCAATCCGACCTACGACCCCAACCTGTTCGCAGCCGGGATCTCCGAGGCGACGTGGGCACGATTGAGCGAAGACCCCCGACACCCGCTCCTCAACCGGGCCGTCGCCAGCGCGTACGAGCCGGGATCCGTCTTCAAGGTCGTGACGGGCCTCGCGGCACTGGCCGATGGCAAGGCCACGGCCGGATCCCGCTTCTACTGCAGCGGGTCGCTGACGCTGGGGCGGTGGGTGTTCCGCGACCTGGCCGCGCACGGGAACATCGACTTCCTGACGGGAGTGGCGCAGTCGTGCAACGTCATGTTCTGGCAACTGGGCCGCGCCCTGGGCCCGGACCGCCTCCGCGCCCACGCGACGATGCTCGGGCTGGGCGAGCGGACCGGCGTGGACCTGCCGTCGGAGGCGGAGGGCATCATCCCGTCGCGCGAGTACAAACAGACGCGCTGGCGTGAGCCGTGGTATCCGGGGGACACGCTCAACATGGCGATTGGTCAGGGGTTCGTCCTGGCGACGCCGCTGCAGATCGCACGCATGGCCGCCGCGATCGCCAACGGCGGACAACTAGTCCAGCCGCGCCTGGTGCGCGCGGTCGTCGACGGCGAAGGGCGGGTCGTCCGGCGCATTGAAGCGCGCGTGCAGCGGAGGGTGGATCTGCCGCCGGCCGCGCTGCAGGCCATGCGCCGCGGTCTCGAGGCGGTCGTCGTGCGGGGCACGGGCCGTGCGGCGGCGGTTCCAGGCGTGGCCGTGGCGGGCAAGACCGGCAGCGCCGAGACGCCGCGCGGCCGGCCGCATGCGTGGTTCGTCGGGTACGCGCCCGCCGACCGGCCACAGATCGCCGTGGCCGTGCTGATCGAGCACGGCTACCGCGGAGGGCTCAGCGCGGCACCCATCGCGCGCCGGATCGTCGAGGCGTGGTACAGCGCGTCGGCCCAGCATAGGCGACCCGCCGCCGGCAGGCCATGACCCACGCCGCCATCCCCCTGCCCACCGCGGAGGAGAAGCCCCGGCGCCTGCGGTACGTCGACGGATGGCTGCTCGTCGTCACGCTGCTGCTGGTGGCCATCGGCACCGTCATGGTGTGGAGCGCGACGAGGACGCCCGAGGCACCCTGGGGTTTGGTGCGCGCGCGCACCGCCCACCTCCTCGTCGGTCTGGTCGCCATGGCGGTGTGTGCGGCCGTACCCTACCGGTCGTTGGGTGAGATCTGGAAGGTCGTGTACGCGGCGAACCTCGTTCTGCTGGCGCTGGTGGCCGTGGCGGGTCGCGCGGCCCTGGGTGCACAACGCTGGCTGGTCGCCGGACCCGTGAGCCTGCAGCCCTCGGAGTTCGCCAAGCTGGGGATCGTCGTCACGCTGGCCTGGGTGCTCAGCCAGCGCCGGGAACCGTTCCGGCGGCCGACCGACGTCGTGGCCTACCTGCTGCACGTAGCACCGGCGTTCGTGCTCGTCTTCGTCCAACCCGACCTGGGCACGTCGATGGTGTTCTTGGCCATCGTGTTCGCGATGCTGTTCGCCGCAGGCGTGCCGGCGCGCCACCTCGCGGGGCTCGCGGGGGTTGGGCTGGCCGCCCTTCCTCTGCTGTGGCAGATGCTCAAGCCCTACCAGCGTCTGCGCCTGATGGTCTTCGTGGATCCCCAACTCGACCCGCTGGGCGCCGGCTACAACCTGATCCAGTCGAAGATCGCAATCGGGTCGGGCCAGATGTGGGGCAAGGGGCTGTTTGAAGGAACGCAGAACGCGCTGCGGTTTCTGCCGATGCAGCACACCGACTTCCTGTTCTCGGTGATCGGAGAGGAACTCGGCTTCGTCGGCGCCGTTGCGGTCCTTTTGCTCTTGTGGGTGTGGCTGATGCGAGCGCTGCGCATCGCGCTCGTGGCCCGCGATCCCTTCGGCGCCTACCTCGCTGTGGGCATCGCCTCGATGGTCGGTTTTCACGTCTTCGTGAACGTGGGGATGACTGTGGGGATCATGCCCGCCACCGGAATCCCCCTGCCGTTCCTGTCGTACGGAGGGAGCTCCCTCGTGACGAACCTGGCGGCGGTGGGCCTGCTGCTCAGCGTCGCCATCCGCCGCCGGAAGATCGAGTTCTGAAAGCCGCTGCGCACAGAGGGCTGGGCATGAACAAGCAGATCGTCGCCAACGTCGAGCCGTTCGAGACCCGCGTTGCGCTGTTCGAGGAGGGCCGGGTGCAGAACATCCTCATCGAACGCGGGGACCCGCTGGCCGGAAACATCTACAAGGGCAAGGTCACCAACGTCCTGCGCGGCATGGATGCGGCGTTCGTGGACATCGGCCTGCCTCGCAACGCCTTTTTACACGTGGCCGACATCCGCTCCCACCGCATCGGGGGCGAGGACCTGGAGGACGCCATCGGCGAGGGGTCGATCCAGCAGCGGCTGCGGCCGGGTCAGGAGATCCTGGTGCAGGTGACCAGGGAGCCGATGCGGACGAAGGGGGCGCGGGTCACGACGTACGTGGCTCTGCCGGCCTACTACATGGTGCTGATGCCGACCGTCTCTTACGTGGGGGTGTCGCGGCGCATCGAAGGGGAGAGCGAGCGGCGGCGGCTGCGCGAGATCGCCGAGCGGATCCGGCCCCAGGGCATGGGTCTGATCGTCCGCACCGCGGCCGAGGGGGTCACCGAGAAGGACCTGCAGGACGATCTGCGCTACCTGCTCAGCGTGTGGGCGCGGGTGCTGGACCGGGCACGGGCGGCCCGCGCCCCGGCGCTGCTGTATCAGGACCTGCGCCTGATCCGCCGGGTGGTGCGGGACCTGTTCACCGCTGAGGTAGAGCGCTTCGTGGTCGACTCTCCCCGCGAGTACGAGCGCATCGTCGATCTCGTCGGGTCGTACGCGCCGCACCTGCGTACCCGGGTCGAGCTGTACAAAGACGCCGAACCGATCTTCGAGCGGTTCGGCGTCGAACGGGAGCTTCACAACGCGCTGCGCCGCAAGGTGTGGCTGCCCTCGGGCGGCTACATCGTCGTGGACCGCACCGAGGCGCTGACCGTGATCGACGTCAACACGGGCAGGTACGTGGGCAAGAGCGATCTGGCGGCGACGATTCTGCACACAAATCTCGAGGCGGTGGGGGAGGTGGTGCGACAGATCCGCCTGCGGGACATCGGTGGGATCATCCTGGTGGATTTCATCGACATGGAATCGGAGGCACACCGCAGGCAGGTGCTGGCGGCGCTGCACGAAGCGGTCAAGCGCGACCGATCCAAGATGCACATCATCGACCTGACGCAGCTGGGTCTGGTCGAGATCACGCGCAAGCGTGTCTACCAGGACCTCGAGGAGGTCATGCGGATGCCTTGCCCTTATTGCGACGGCAAGGGTCGCGTGCTGTCTGCGGAGACGATGGCCCACCGGGTCCGGCGGGAGCTTCGCCGGATGCTGGTCGCCCAAAAACCGGCGGCGCTTGCGGTCCACGTGCACCCGCTCGTGTACGCGGAGCTCACCGAGGACGGTGGAGCGTGGCTGCGCCAGCTGGAGACGCAGACCGGCGCGACCGTTCGGATCGCCGCGCGCGAAGGCATGCACCTGGAACAGATGGACGTCACGCCGGCGGCGACCGCCGCGGCGTTGGAGGTCGGCGCAACGGGGCGGCGCGGCGGGCGCATCCACTGGCTGGACACCGACGAGGACGTGGTGGACGTCGCGCTGGACAGCGACGAGGAGCAGGAACGCGCCCTGGCCATGCTGCGCCGCCAGGGGACATGGTGGGACCGCATGCGCCGCCTGCTCGCGCGGCGTCCGTAGGGCCGGGGATCGCACGCCGCGGGCGCTGAGTGGGCTGACGCCGCACCGCCCACCACGGTATCCTGAAGAGTGGTGCGATGATGCGATCGAACGAGATCCGTGAGACGTTCTTGCGTTTTTTTGAGCAGCGCGGGCACCTGCGCGTGCCGAGCATGTCGTTGGTGCCGCCCGATCCGACGCTGCTGTTCACCAACTCCGGCATGGTGCAGTTCAAGGACGTGTTCCTGGGCCGGGCACGCCCCGCGCACCCCCGTGTCGTAGACGTGCAGAAGTGTATGCGGGTGGCCGGCAAGCACAACGACCTGGACGACGTGGGCCGGGACGGGTACCACCACACCTTCTTCGAGATGCTCGGCAACTGGTCGTTTGGCGACTACTACAAGGAAGAGGCGATCGCGTGGGCGTGGGAACTGATGACGGAGGTCTGGGGTCTGCCCCGCGACCGTCTGTGGGCGACCTGTTTCGAGGACGAGCGCGGTGAGATCCCCCGCGACGACGAAGCCGCCGACATCTGGCGGGCACAGCCGGGATTCGACCCCTCCCACGTGTTGTTTTTCGGGCGCAAGGAGAACTTCTGGGAGATGGCCGATGTGGGACCGTGTGGGCCAGACAGCGAGATCCACATCGACCTGGGCCCGGATGCCTGCGACAAGCGGGGCGTGAGCGGACACGTCTGCCGCGTGAACGGCGACTGCGAGCGCTTTCTGGAACTGTGGAACCTGGTGTTCATCCAGTACAACCGCACCGGTCCCACGACGCTGGAGACGTTGCCCGCCAAGCACGTCGACACCGGCATGGGCTTCGAGCGGATCGTCCGCGTGCTGCAGGGCGTGCCGACGAACTACGACACCGACCTGTTCCAGCCGCTGATGCGGCGCGTCCAAGAGCTGAGCGGGCAGACCGAAGCCCAGCGGCGGGCTGACCCCGTGCCCTACCGGGTCATCGCGGACCACGCCCGTGCCGCCGCGTTTCTGGTGGCCGACGGGGTGGTGCCCGGCAACGAGGGACGCAACTATGTGTTGCGGATGGTCGTCCGGCGCGCGGCCCGGTTCGGGCGGCGCCTGGGACTGGACCATCCGTTCCTGGCCGACGTCGCCGACCAGGTCGTGCTCGTCATGGGGGACGCCTACCCGGAGCTGCGCCGTCACCAGGCGTTCATCCGTGAGGTGCTGACCGGCGAGGAGGAGCGCTTCGCCCAGACGCTGCACAGCGGGCTGGGCCGGCTGGATGTGGCGATCGCGTCCGCCCGGGCGCGTGGACAGACGCGCCTGTCGGGCGAGGAGGCCTTCCGCCTGTACGACACCTACGGCTTTCCGCGTGAGATGACCCAGGACATCGCGCGGGAAGCGGGGCTGGAGGTCGACTGGGAGGGCTTCGAGCGCGAGATGGAGCGGCAGCGGGAGCGCGCGCGGGCGCAGTCGGCCTTCCGATCGGAACACGCTCCGGCGGCGCTGCGGGCCCTGGTCGAATCCCATCGGACCGAGTTCGTAGGCTACCGCAGGCACGCCGCCCGAGCGACGGTCGTGGCGATCCTGCGCGGCACGGAGATGGCGGACGCCGCGCAGGACGGGGACGAAGTCGGCGTCGTGCTCGACCGCACGCCGTTCTACGCCGAGGCGGGTGGCCAAGTCGGGGACACCGGCACGCTCCGGTTCCCCAAGGGCAGGGTCGAGGTCCGGGACACGCAGAAGCCCGCCGGGGAGGTGGTGATCCACTTCGGCGTCGTGCGGGGCGGGATCCTGCGTGTGGGGGACCGTGTGACCGCTCGCGTGGACTCGGCGCGCCGGCGCGAGATCATGCGCCACCACACCGCGACGCACCTGCTTCACCGGGCCCTGCGGGAGGTGCTCGGAGAGCACGCCCGGCAGGCGGGGTCTCTGGTGGCGCCCGACCGGCTGCGTTTCGACTTCATTCACCTGAAGCCGCTGACGGCCGACGAGAAAAGGCGCATCGAACGCCGGGTGAACGAGAAAGTGTTAGAGGCGATTCCGGTGCGCGCTCAGATCCTGCCCTACCAGCAGGCGATCGAACGGGGCGCGATGGCTCTGTTTGGCGAGAAGTACGGCGAGCGGGTCCGGGTGGTCTCCATCGGGGAGTACAGCCGCGAGCTGTGCGGCGGCACCCACCTGCGGAACACCGCCGAGGTCGGCCTGTTTCGGATCACCCAGGACAGCGGGGTGGCTGCGGGGATCCGGCGCGTGGAAGCGGTCGCGGGGTGGGCGGCCTACGAGTGGGCGGCGCGGCAGGCGGTGTTGGTGGAGGAGGTCGCCGACCGGCTCAGGTCTTCTCCGGAGGAAGTGCCTGCGCGGTTGGAGCGGTTGCAGCGGCGCCTGCACGCGCTGGAGCGCGAACTCCAGACGCTGCAGCGGTCAGCTGCGGCGGCCGACATCGACCGCACGCTGTCAGGGGCCGCCGAGGTGGAGGGCGTCCGGGTTGTCACGGCACGGTTCGACGGTCTCAGCCGCGAGGCGTTGCGCGGTCTGGGCGACCGCTTGCGGTCGCGCCTGGGCAGCGGTGCCCTGGTGCTGGGGGGCGCACAGGATGGAAAGGTCGCTTTGGTCGCAATGGTGACGCGCGACCTGTGCGACCGCATCCGCGCCGGCGATCTGATCCGTCCGGTGGCGGAGATCGTCGGGGGCAGCGGAGGCGGCAGGGCGGAGGTGGCCGAAGCCGGAGGCCGCAACCCGGACAGACTCGACGAAGCGCTGGCCCGCGTCCCCCACGTCCTGCGCGAGATGCTGGCGCGCCCGGCCAACCGGTGACGGCGCATGGCCGAACGCGCGGACCCCAGATCGCCGACCACCTCCGGTGGCCTATGCATCCTGGGCGTCGACTGGGGCAGCAAGCGCATCGGGCTGGCGTTGAGTGACCCGACCGGTACGATCGCCCGGCCACTTCCGAACGTAGAGCGACGAAGCGACGCGCAGGCCGCCAAGGCCGTGGCACAGATTGCGCGCGCGCATGGGGTCGTGCGCATCGTCGTCGGACTGCCGAGGAACATGGACGGCTCGGAAGGCCCGGCTGCCGCAGCCGCGCGGCGTTTCGGGAGTCACTTGGCCGCCGCGACGGACCTGACGATCGAGTTCTGGGACGAGCGGTTGACCACCGCCGCGGCCGAGCGGGCGCTCGTCGGTGCGGACGTCTCCCGGTCGCGACGCCGGCGTGTCCGGGACGGTGTTGCGGCCGCGTGGATGTTGCAGGGATACCTGGCGGCCCGCACACCCGGCGGGCGGCCCAGCCCGGGGTCAGGACCGGTGAGCGAGGACGCATGAAGGAGAGCGGGAGGCTGCCGTGGGCAAGGAAAACGGCGACGGGCAGGACGTGATCACGGTCAGCGACGAGGAAGGCAACGAGCATCAGTTCACCGTACTCGGCTACGTGGAGGTGAACGAACGCCGGTACGTGGTGGTCATGCCCAGCGGCGCTTCCGAGGACGAGCCGGCCAGCGTATTGCGCCTGGAGGACGAGGACACCCTGGTCGGCGTGGACGACGACGACGAGTTCCAGCGGGTGGTCGACGAGTTCGTGCGACAGGGCGATGACTTCGAGATCGAGCTGGTCGATCCGGATAGGGCTCCCCCGTAGGTTCCGGTACGCCCGGCCGTCCGATGAGACGGCACCGGTCCGCCCGCGGGTCGGGAGGGCGAGGATCTGAGGCGGGCCCTGGGGGCGCTGCTGCTGGCGTTGGCGGCCGTGGGCGGCGGCGCCTGGACGTATGTGGGTTGGGCGCTCGGCCCGGTGGGGACCGGACCGGCTGTCCAGGTCACGATCCCCCAGGGGGCGTCGACTCCCCAGATCGCCCAGACCCTGCGGGAGCGGGGTCTGATTCGGGACGCGTGGGCGTTCCGGATGCTCGCGCGGTGGCAAGGGCTGGAAGCCAGGCTCCAGGCCGGGGAGTACCGGTTCGCGCCCGACGAGGGCGCCCGGCGCATCCTGTCGCGGCTCGCGGCGGGGGACGTGGTCCGCTACCCGGTCACCATTCCGGAAGGCTACACGGTCGCGCAGATCGGTGAGGCGCTCGCGCGCGCGGGTCTGGCGGACCGGGAGCGCTTCTTGCGCTTTGCCCACGAGGCCGACCGCTTCTGGATCCCGCAGATGCGCGGCAACGCCACGGGGTCGCTGGAGGGTTACCTGTTCCCCGATACCTACCTGTTGCCGCGGGGCCTGCCCGAGGAGAGGATTGTGCAGATGATGGTGAACCGCTTTCGCGAGGCCGCCGGCGCCCTACTCGCTGGCCCGCTGCCCTTGGGTCTTACCGCCCACGAGGTGGTCACGGTCGCTTCCCTCGTGGAGCGCGAAGCACGCCTGGCCCCCGAGCGCGCGCGGATCGCCGGTGTCATCTACAACCGTCTGCAGCGCGGCATGCGCCTGGAGGTGGACGCCACGGTTCTGTACGCGCTGGGTCGGCACAAGGATGTGGTGCTGTACCGCGACCTGGAGGTGGACTCGCCGTACAACACCTACCGGTTTGCGGGGTTGCCGCCCGGGCCGATCGCAAATCCCGGGCTCGCCGCGATCGAGGCCGCGGTGCGCCCGGAAGCCCACGACTTCCTGTACTACGTAGCACGAACCGACGGCTCCCACGTCTTCAGCCGGACCTTGGAGGAACACAACCGTGCGATCCGCGCCATCCACGGCGACCGTTGACGCGGACCGCGCGCCCGCAACTGGACAATGAAGCGGGGCAGGGGGCTCGTCCCCGACGCGGCAGTCGGCCGCATCAGCGAGATACCGCTTGAGGCTCTGCGGGCCCGTGGGATTGCGGGGGTCATCTTTGATCTAGACAACACGCTCGTGCCGTACCGCACGGACGAAGTCCCCTCCGACGTCCAAGCGTGGGTGGCGGCGTTTCGCCGGTCCGGCCTGCGCGGTGCGGTGGTCTCGAACGCGAACTTTCGGCGCGCCGCGACGCTGGCGCGGCACTTCGGATGGCCGGCGATCGGGGGACTGCCCAAACCCAACCCGTGCCGTCTGGTGCGTGCGATGCGGGCGATGCACACAACCCCGGCGACGACCGCCTTGGTGGGAGACCAGCTGTTCACCGACGTCCTTCCCGGAAACTGGTTGGGGCTGTACACGATCCTCGTGGAGCCGATGGATCGTCGTGAGTTCGTCACGACCCGACTGATGCGGTGGCTCGAGCGCGTCGTCGGGCGCGATCGGTTGGTGCGGTGCACCCGCGCCCCGGACTAGGACGGCAGGAGTATTGCTCTTGTAAGTGGAAGCCAGTCCGAGACGGTTGCGGCGCGCCGGGGGGCCGCGCGCGAGACGTCGCCACGGGAGCGCGATGGCCTTGAAAGAGGTGCTGCAGGAGATCGTGACCGGCGTTGAGGGGGCGCTGTGCGCAGCCGTGGTGCGCCTGGACGGTGCCCCGCTGGAGACGCACGTCGTGGACGGCGCGCTGAAGCTGGACAAGGTGGCCGCCGACTTGGGTGTACTGACCAAGGTGGCGGCGTACGCCGCGCGCAAGATGAACGGTGGCCCGCTCGAGTACTGCGTACTCGCTGCTGAGAAGTTCGTCGTGGTGCTGTCGTCCGTGGAGGTCGACTACGCGCTGGTGATCGGCCTGCGCCAGGGTGGGAATCTCGGTCGGGCGCGCCTGCAGATGAAAAAACACCTCGACCGGGTGGCCTCTCACCTCCGTCAATTCGTTCCATGATCGCAGGGGCCGGGCAGTGGCCTGCCCGCTGCGCATTCGCCCTCCGGGCCCTGGCGGCGTGGGTTCTGGGGGTTGTGCTGTCCTTGGCTTCGGCTGCGCCGTCTGAGGCCAGGCCGCGACCGGAGCAACTGGGCTTCGCTCACTACCACAACGGAGAGTACCGCCAGGCAGCTGCGGCCTTCCGGCGGGCGCTGGCGGGCGGGTTCGCGCATGGCGCGCTGTGGCTGTGGCTGGGTGCCGCCGAGTTCCGGGCGGGCAACGCCCTGGCTGCCGTGGGCGCCCTGGAGCGTGCGCGTGCGCGCCTGCCCCAGCAGCCGGACGTGTTGCTGTGGCTCGGATACGCCTACGAGGCCGTGGGGATGTCGCACGGGGCGACCTCGGTGTTCGACGGCCTCCTCGCCGTGGCCCCACGCAGCGCCGCGGCGGAACTCGTCCGGCGCCGACGGCGCGCGTCGGTGCCCGTGGGCGCCATCGGGATGGTGGCCACCGACCCGTGGACGTACGCGGCGCTGGCGCGGCGCTACAACCGCAGGCTCACGATCGCGGAAGCCGACCGTATCGGGCGATCGGTCGTCCACTTCGGCCGGCACCACAACCTCGATCCGCGCCTGGTGGCCGCGGTCATCGCGGTCGAGTCCGGCTTCGAGCCGCGCGCGGTCTCGGTGGCCGGTGCCCAGGGTTTGGGACAGCTGATGCCGGCGACCGCCAGGGCGGTCGGCGTGCACGACCCGTTCTCCATCGAGCAGAACGTCTACGGGACGGTGCGTGTGCTGCGGGGTCACCTGGACCGCTACGGCTACCACAACGTCGCCCTCGCACTGGCCGCTTACAACGCCGGGTCCGGCGCGGTGCGGGCATACGGCGGCGTGCCCCCCTACCCGGAGACCTCCTGGTACGTCTACAATGTGATGTCCCTGTACCGCCGGTTGGTGGACGGGCGCTGAAGCTTCCGGCGCAGCCCCGGGGGTGTACCGCTTCTCCGTGGTGGGTGCTCCCGTGGCCTGAAACTTGCTCTTCGCTATGCGCGCCCGGTGGAACGGCGCGGTTTGTCCGCGCTTTTGCCGGAGGATCGGGCGCGATTCCCCCGACGAGAGCAGGAGTTTGATGCGTACCCGCGAACGTTCAGAATCCGCCGGGCGAACGGTTGCAGGAGGACGTGGCGGGTTGACGCGGACGGCGCGCACGGTGGTGTTGCTGCTCGCGACGGTGCTCGCGGCCGCGTGCGGCGGGGGGCAGCGCACTCCGATGGAGGTCACGGTCGGAGTGATCCTGCCGCTGCAAAGCGGTGTGGGGGCGGCGGCGGCCAGCGCCCTGCGAGGTGCCGAGCTCGCCGCGGAGGAGGTCGGGGCCGAGGGGGCGGTCCGGCTCAACCTCCGGACCGCCGACGACGGGGGGTCTTTCGAGCGCGCAGCACAGATCTTCACACGCATCGCGGGCGAGACGGATGCGGTGGCGGTGATCGGCGCCTTCACGGATTCGGTCGCCGTGTCGCTGTCGCCGCTGGCGTCGCGCACGAAGTTGCTGCTCATCAGCCCCGGGGCGACGGGCGAGGTGCCGTATGCGGGGGACTTCTTCTTCCGCACTGCGCTGCCGGCCACGCTGCAGGGCCGCGCGCTGGCCGAGTACGCACTGGGGGCGGGGCTGCGGCGCGTCAGCGTGATGTACGACAGCAACGAGTACGGAACCGCGGTCGCTTTGGCCTTCGTGGAGGAGTTCGTCGCGGGCGGGGGGGAGGTCGTCGCGCAGCGCCTGTTCCGGGACGGCACGCGCGACTTCGAACGGTTCGTCCGGGCGGTGCGCTCGGAGCGTCCCCAGGCGCTCGTCTTCGCGGGTTACCCGGACGAGGGTGCTGCGTTCTTCGAACAGGCGGCCGAAGCGGAACTGGTGAACCTGCGCGTGCTGGCGCCCGATTCGTTCGCCAACGAGGAGGCGGTGCGCGAGATGGCCGGGCGGGCGCACGGGATGATCGTGGCGGCGGCGTTCTTCCGCGACAACCCCGTCCCCGCGGTCCGCGCGTTCGTGCGCGCGTACCGGGGGAAGTTCGGCCACGACCCGGATCCGTTCGCCGCGCAGGCCTACGACGCTGTCCGCGTGGTGGCGTTGGCGCTCAGGAAGGTCGGGGCGGCTGACCGGACGCGGCTGCGGGAGGCGGTAGCGACGATCCGGGACTATCCCGGTGTGACCGGCACCCTCACGTTCGACCGTTTCGGGAATCCGGCGCGGGAGGTACTGCTGTTGCGCGTCGACGGCTCGCGCCTGGTCGTGTTGCCGTAGGCGTCGCGCAGGGGACGGAACCAGAGTAAGCAGCACTGAGCAGGCGGGATGTCGGCAACACAAATTACAGGGGAGGGATGCAGGTGAGGATCACGCGATGGATGGCGGTTGTGCTGGTGGCCGCGCTCGCGCTGGGGGCGACCGGAGCCCTGGCGCAGCAACGGCGTTTTGTGAACGTGGCAACGGGCGGTACGGCGGGGGTGTACTTCCCGCTGGGTAGCGCGCTGGCCCGCATGTGGACGGAGCGGGTGCCGGGCGTGCAGGCCAGCGCGCAGTCCACCGGCGCGTCGGTCGCGAACATCCGACTCATCCAGCGCGGCGACGTCGACGTGGCGTTCGTGCAGAACGACATCGCGTACTATGCGTTCAACGGCATCGAGATGTTCCGGGGCGACCGGCAGGAGCGGCTGCGCGGAATGGCGATGCTGTATCCGGAGACGATCCAGATCGTCACGCTGCGTCAGAAGAACATCAACTCGGTCGCCGATCTGCGCGGCAAGCGCGTGGCCGTCGGTGCGCCGGGCAGCGGAACGGAAGTGAACGCACGGCAGATCCTGCAGGTCTACGACATCGGCTACTACGGGGGAGTCAACCCCGCCGTGCGTGCGCAGCGCGTCCAGCCGGATTTCTTGAACTTCGCCGAGGCTGCAGACCAGCTCAAGGACGGCGTGATCGACGCGGCGTTCATCACCGCGGGGACCCCGACCGCGGCGGTGCAGGACATCGCCGCGACGCGCGACCTCAAGATCGTACCGGTGCCGGCGGACGTGGTCGCGCGCCTGCGCGAGCGCTACCCCTACTACACGCCTGTCACCATCCCGGCGAACACGTACCGCGGCCAGACCGAGGCCGTGCCGACGGTGGCGGTGATGGCGATGCTGGTCACGCGGCAGGACTTGCCGGAAGACCTGATCTACGATCTGACGAAGGCGCTTTGGGAGAACGTCGCGGTGCTGCACGCGGCGCACGCCCGCGGCAGGGACATCCGGCCCGAGACCGCGCGGGCCGGAATGCCCATCACGATGCACGCCGGCGCGCTGCGCTACTATCGCGAACGGGGCATCCAGTAGCCGGGGGTGCGGGGGACGCGGCGGGTCCTGCGATGGCGAAGAGTCCCCAGCGTACGACGCCCATCTACCCGATGCGCACCGTCGCGCAGATGACCGAGCTGTCCCCTCAACGGATTCGGGCGTGGGAGGTGGATTACGGGCTGATCCGGCCGCACCGTACCAACGGGGGGCACCGTCTGTTTTCTCAGGCAGACGTCGAGCGCTTGCTGTGGATCAAGCACATGGTCCAAACGCGGGGGCTGAGTTTGCAGGGCGTCAAGCGGCTGCTGGAGGGCGGAGCCGCCCCCACGGCCGGAAGGGGGCTGTGAGCCTCTCCGGTGCGGCCCATGGGAGCGGCCGGGGGGTTTGTTGGACGACGTGAACATCTCCGACCGAGTCGACCATCTGGGCCCCGAGGCAGTCAGCTTGGTGTCGGAGGGTCTGGAAGCACCTCCGGTCTACCGCGGGCTGTCCACGGAGTATGCCGATCCGGTGAGGCTGCTGGGGTTCCTGGAGGGCCGGGCGTTCTCCGGGCTTGTGCGGATCGCCTTCGAAGGGGGCGAGGCCCGTGTGCTCCTGTTCCGTGGGCGACCGCACGCCGCAGAGTATCGAGTGGCCGGCGCCGAGCTGATCGGCGCCGAGGCGATCCGGCGGGCTCTGGCCGACAGCACCGCGGTCGAGGGGAGGATCTGGGTGCACGAGCTGCCCCACGAACTCTTCCCCGAGTCCTGGTGGGAAGGCGAGCCGATCGCCCTCGGTCTGGGCGGTGCGGCTGCCGCCGTGGAAGCGCCGGCAGGGGAGGTTGCAGCGCAGCCCCCGTCCGAACCGCCACCCCTCGATGCCCGGACGGAAGCGCCCGCGGGTCCCCTCGAGTCTGCGGGCGAACCCGAACTCCGGGCTGCCGCACCGACAGGGCCTTCCGGCACCGCAGCATTCCCTGTCGAGCCCCATGCCGTCGACTCCACGACGACCCCCGCCGAGGCGCCCGTCTCCGGTCCACGGGGAGATGCGCGGGTCTGGGCAGGCCTCATCGAGCACATGCACGTGCGCTTCAAGAAGTTCAGGGGTCCCGCGCTCGCCGCCCGACTCGAGGGCGAGGTGAACGCGGCGGTGGGCGACTATGGAATCCGACTCACGAACGGAAAGCTGACCGGACGGGCTGACCGGTCGCAGCGGGCGCTACAGGCCGCGGCCGTCGCCTGCGCGGCGTACATCCGCGTGGTGGCCGGCCAGACGTTCCTCGAGAAGAGCCTGGCGGGGGCGTTGCGCGATCTGGGCGTCGACGACGCGGATCCCTACCGGCAGGCCCTGGGTCTGTAGGTGTCCTGACCCGCGTGGTAGGGAGGTGGAGGTGGCGAGATTCGGCTTGCTGGCGATCCTCGTGGTCGCGCTGGCGGCCGCGAGCAGCTGGTTCGTACTGCAGCGACCAGTCCGCACCGCGGAAGTCTACCGTCAGATCGTGACCGTACATGCCGCGCTCAGCACGTTTCCGCTGCTGGCCGCGCTGGGTGCCCTCGGGGCCAGCCGGTCGTATCGAACCGGCGACCGGGAACGCGGGGTGTGGAGGACGATCGCGCTGGCCTGCGTGCTGTGGGCCGCCGGGCGCGGGCTGTTCGGGTACACGCAGATCGTGGGGGGCAATCCGCTTCCGTTCCCTTCGGCGGCGGACGCCTTCACAGCGGCGTTCTTCGTGCTGTTCCTGGCTGCCGTGTATGCTGAGTATGCCATCGTGCGGGAGTTGGTGACCTGGCGGCAGACCTCGGTCGTCGCAGCCGTGGCGTTGGGGGCGCTGGCCCTCGGGTACTGGTCGTTCCTGCGGCCGGTGCTCGGGGGCGGCTTGGCAGGTGGTGCGGAAGCCGTCAGCGTGGCGTTCTCGTTGATGGGCATCGTGCTCATCCCGCTGGCCCTGATCCCGGCGACGGTCTTCTTGGGCGGGCTGGAGGGCTACGTCTGGCTGCTGATCGCGGCCGCCATCGTCTGCCTGGCCCTGGCGGTCATGTGGTTCAGCCACGCGGTCTTCTTCGGTGAGTGGTTCGTCGGCCACCGCAGCAACATCCTCCAGATCGGTGGGTTCGCCCTGTTGACGGTCGGCGCGCTGTGGCACCGCTCGATCATGAGGGAGGCATGATTCGCAGACTGCCGAGCGGCACGCTTCGCGAGCAGCACCGCAGCACGTCGGCGACGAAGCTTCACGGCATCGTCGAGCGCCTGCAGGACCAGGGCTTCTGCGGTTGGGTCGAGCTGCGGTGGCCCGACTGTGAGGGCGTGCTGATCCTGCCGGGCGACATGCGGGTGTTGGCGGTGTTCCAAGGCGGCGGGACCGACGTGCGTGGGCAGGACGCCATGCGCCAGATCATCGGGCGGCTCGAGCAGCGCCGTGCGGACGTGCAGATCATCGAGCTGCCGCTGCCCCTGGGTCCCCTGCTGGGGGCGCTGTCGGGTCTGGAGCCGCTGCACACCGGGCTACACACCGCGTTCGTGGACCTGCGCCGGCTGGTGCGCCGGCTGGAGCGCGAGCGTTTTCGCGGGATGGTGGTTGTCGAGGGTCCGGGGTGGTGGGCGTTCTTGCCCTGCAACGGTGGGGGTTCGGCCGGCGTCTACTACGATGGACACGCCGCCGTCCACCGGCCGCGGGGCGAGCTGATCGACAGCGTGGCGGACGCCGCGGCCGAGATCGAGGTTTGGGCGGCCCCCTATCATGAGCCCACACCGGCGCAAGCCCCAACGGAGGCCGCCGCGGACGAGGCGACACCGCAGGCGCCGACACCCGAGGAGGGCACGGCGGCGGATGGGCCTCCGGCTACACCCCCCGCCGCTGCGGGCACCTGGCACACGTTCAGGGGCGCCGACACGTTCATCGTCGCGCCCGCACTCCGCCCCGACGACCCGTCGAATCCGGCCGCGGCGGAACTCGTCGGCGCGTGTGGACCCCTGGCCCTAGAGCTGGCGCGGGTGCTGGACGGGACCCACACGCTGGACCAGGCCGTCGAGGCGGTCGGCGGCGCGCCGGAGACCGTGGAACCGATCTTGCTCTACATGCGCGAGCGGAAGTGGATTTATCGCTACGTGAGCCGGCGGAGGCCCGGGACGTGACCCGCTCCAACGACGATCTGCCGTCCGACGAGCAGACGGTGGCGCAGTTGCAGGCGTACCGCGCCTCCGGCGACCCGGCGCTGTACCAAGCCATATGCGCCGCGTACGCGCCTCTGGTCGAGCGGATCGCCCGCCGCCAGGGCGGTGGATCCGAACCCCTCGCCGACCTGATCCAAGTCGGCCAGATCGGCCTGCTGCACGCCCTCAACCGTTTCGACCCGGCGCGCGGGGTCAAGTTCCGGACGTACGCCAGCCACCTGATCACCGGCGAGATCCGGCACTACCTGCGCGACCATACCGGGTTGGTGCGTCGCCCCCGGTGGCTGGCCAAGCTCAGCCACGAGCTGGAGCGCACCGTCGAGGCGTTGCGTGCACGCAACGGCAGGCTGCCGACCCTCGAAGAGATCGCGCAGGCGATGAACATCCAGCCCGACGGCGTGCGCGAGATCCTCAGGGCCCGCGAGACGACGACGCACGTCTCCCTGGACGGTGGGGAAGGGAAAGCGGGCCGCGCGATCCGCCACCTCCGCTATGAGACCTTTCAGCTGCCGGTCGAGGACCGGATCGTCCTCACGGAGGCGATCGAGAAGCTCACGGAGCTGCAGCGCAAGGTGATCTACGCCCTCTTCTACCTCGATCTCACCGAGACGGAGGCCGCGCGAAGGCTGCGAATCTCCCAGAAGCACGTCTCGCGCGTGATGCACAAGGCACTGGCCCAGCTGGGTCGGCTGCTCGGCGGAGAGCCCCAGGTTCGGTGACGGTCGCCGCCGGGAGCGCGGTCCGGATTGCAGCTGGGGCACCGAACTTGCTACACGGAAGGCGTCGGGAACGGAATCCAGCGCAAAGGAGCGACACACATGGCGGACCTTCGTCAGACCCTGGGGGAGTTCACTCAGATCGACGGTGTGACCGCGGCGCTCGTGGTGGGCCGGGACGGATTCGTGATCGAGGGCGTAGCCTCCGACGACATCGACCTGGAGGCTTTGGGTGCGGTCACGGCCAGCAGCATGGGCGCATCGGAGGCGCTGTCGACCGACCTGAACCGCGGCGGCCTGTTCGGTCTGATGCTGGAATACGAGAACGGGCCGATCGTGGTCTCGCCGGTAGGCCGTGAGGCGATGCTGGTGATTGTGGGCAACGGCGCCGCCAACCTCGGCCGCATCCGTCTCGAAGTCAAGAAGCGCCAGCAGGCGATCGCCGATTCACTGTAGGCCTGCGTTCCCCGGCGGCGCGCGTCCGGACGCTGCTGGTCCGGGATGCGCGCCCCGGCGCGCCCGCGGCGTCCACCGACCTACTGATCCGTCACGTAGACGACCCGCAGGATCTCCTCGATGGTGCTCTGGCCGGAGAGGACCTTCTGGATCCCGTCTTCGCGCATCGTGCGGAAGCCTTCCTCGCGCGCTGCCTCCTTGATCACGTTCGAAGACGCGCGGGCGACGACGAGTTCCCGGATCCTGTCGTTCACGGTGAGCAGTTCGTAGACCCCGGTCCGCCCCTTGTAGCCGGTGCGGCGGCAGTTGTCGCATCCGGCTCCGCGGTACAGCATCAGTTCCTCGCCGACGCTGAGCTCCTCGGACAGGCGCCGGACGGCATCGCGCGGTGCGCGATAGGACTCTTTGCACCTCGGGCAGATCTGGCGTGCCAGGCGCTGGGCGAGCACGCCGATGACCGACGAGGAGATCAAAAACGGCTCGATCCCCATGTCGATCAGGCGGGTGAACGCGCTCGCGGCGTCGTTGGTGTGCAGCGTGCTCAGGACGAGATGGCCGGTCAATGCGGCCTGCACCGCGATCTCCGCGGTCTCGCGGTCGCGGATCTCGCCGACCATCACAACGTCGGGATCCTGGCGCAGGATCGCGCGCAGCCCGGTGGCGAACGTGAGCCCGGCCTTGGGGTTGACCTGCACCTGGTTGATCCGCGGCAGCTGGTACTCGACCGGATCTTCAACCGTGATGATGTTCTTGTCCAGCGTGTTGATCTTCGACAGCGTCGCGTACAGCGTTGTGGTCTTGCCGCTCCCGGTCGGACCGGTGACGAGGATCATGCCGTATGGCTTGCTGGCCAGCGTCTCCCACTGCTCCTGCACGTCGCTTGCCATGCCCAGGCGCCCCAGGCTGATCAGCGCGCTGGACTGATCGAGGATCCGCATCACGACCTTCTCGCCGAACATCGTCGGCAGGGTGGACACGCGCAGGTCGATCTCCTTGCCGTCTACGCGCAGGTGGATGCGGCCGTCCTGGGGACGGCGCCGCTCAGCGATGTCCAGGTTGGCCACGATCTTGATGCGGGACACCAGCGCCGCCTTGAGGTTCTTGGGCGGGGACATCACGTCGTGCAGCACTCCGTCGATCCGGTAGCGTACGTGGATGCCCTGGCGGTACGGCTCGATGTGGATGTCGGACGCGCCCTCCCGGATCGCCTGGTCGAGGATCACGTTGACCAGCTTGATGACCGGCGCCTCGTCCACCATCTGGCGGAGCTTGTCGAGGCTGATCTCCTCCTCGACCACCTCGTCGGTGACCTCGACTCCGGCCGCCGTCTGGTCCAGGATGTTGCCGACGTGGTAGTGCTTGTTGATCGCCTGCTGCAACTCGCTCTCGGTCGTCACCCGCGCGTCGACGTCCAACCCCGTGATCAGGCGGACGTCGTCCAGGGCCAGGAGGTTGAGCGGGTCGACCACCGCGACCAGTAGCCGGTTGCCGTTGCGGCCGAACGCCATCACCTTGTGGCGGATCGACAGGTGGTGGGGAACCATCCGGACCGCTTCGGGGTCCACCTGTGCGGTGGACAAGGCGACGTAGGGATATCCCCACTGCACGCCGACGGCCTTGGCCAGGTCCTCCTCGGTGACCGCGCCCTGCCGGAGTAGGATCTGGCCGATCTTCTCCCCGGTCTTGGCCTGGACGTCGATGGCGTGGGACAGCTGGTCTTCGGTGATCAGGCCCATCCGGACCAGGATCTCACCCAGCGGGTCCTTGCGGGTGGTGACCCCACCGGGCCGCAGCGGCGTCCGCGCGCGGTCCGGCTTTGCCAGCGTCGGGAGGTTGGACGCCTCCGTCCGCGGCGGGGTGCGGTCGGACGGCACTTCCGGGGCCTGGGCGGCAGGCCCATCGGTGGGTGAGGCGACCCCCGCAGCCGGGGGCGGAGGCTGGGGCACGGGCTCGACGGCGTCTTGTGCCGCAGCCGACGCGCGGTCGCCGACGGTTTCCACCGGCCCGGCGGAGTTCCGTCTGCCGGCTTGCTCGTCCGTTGGCAAAGACGCTTGCGGCGAGGGGTGTGCGGTCGGTTCCGATCGCACCGACGCCGTCTGCCCGTTCACGGACGCATCCAGCCGTACGGCCCGATCCTGGACTTCCAACGCCGCGGCCGGCATCCCCAGGCGTTCGTACAGGTCCGTCAGGGCCAGCAGGACGACGACGGCCTCCTTGACGGCATCCTTCTTGAGGTAGATCTCGGCCAGGTCGAGGTAGTGGACGGGTTCGTCGGGATCGAGCTCTAACAGGCGCTTGTACTCCGCGATCGCCTCGGGCAGCCGTCCGCGGTGGGCGTTTCGGATCGCTTCGTGGTAACGCCAGGCAGCCTCCAGCGTACCATTGGCGGCGGGGATCCCCAGGGTGTCTTTGTATTCGCGGACGGGCGCAAGCCCGGCTGAGGCCTGGGTGTCGCGAATGGGCGGTGCGCTCATCTTGCTCCTTATCTGCTCGGTTGGAGCGACGAATCCCTGGGTATGCCGGACAAAGAGCAACTCCCGTGCCAGTATCGGCACAGGAGCCCAGCGCGACATTCGGACGGTATCACACGCACCCTCAGATTTCAAGGAGGTTTCCTGCGATCTGACGGAGGGTTTCCCGTGGGGAGGCAGAACACTTCCTGGCTACCCCGGCACCTGTGGGGTTTGTGGAACGAAACTTGCTCTGTGTTTGCATGGACTGACCTAGGTACCCGCATCGGACGGTGGGGGAGATGGAGTCGAACGACGTCGAACTGTTGGTGCTCTCCGGGCTGGTCGCCGACCGGCACCTGGTCACGCTGGCGCTCAACGAGGGGCTTACCACCGAGATGTTCGAGAACCCCCTGGTGCAACGTCTGGCCCGCACGCTGCTGGAGCTGGCCATGACGCGGTTTGCGGTCGTCGACGGCGTCGCGTTGAAGCACGAGTTGCACGAACGCGGCCTGCTGACGCCCGAGATGGACAGGGTGGTGTCGCAGGTCCTCATGATCCGCCCGCCCACCGCAGCCCAGATGGTGACGTACGTGGAAGCCCTCAAGTCGCGCGAGACGCGCAGGCGGCTGGAGCGGGTGCATGAGCAGATCGGCCAGTTCCTGGCCGAGCAGACCCGCACCGGCACGCACGACCTCGTCCAGTTCACGGGCGAGGTGATCGGAAGCCTGTTCGAGATCCAACGACGCCGCCTGCGCAAGCGGCTCAGCCCCGTCGGCGACACGGTGGGAGACCTGGTCGAGCACCTGCAAAACCCGACGGCTGGCGGCCTGCTGGGGTACTCGATTTCGCCGTTCGACCGTCTGAACGCCGTGCTGTCAGGCCTACGGCCGGGCTTCTACTACGGTCTGGCCGGAGCACCCAGGCGTGGCAAGACCAACATGGCGCTGCAGATGGCCTCCTACGTCGCCCGCAACCATCGGATCCCGGTGCTGTTCTACTCGTGGGAGCAGACGGTCAAGGTACTGGCGGCGCGCCTGCTCGCGAAGGAGATGCTCGTCAGCCCGGCCGACATCCTCGCCGGCGCGCTGGAGCGGACACCAGCGATGCTCGCCAACCTGCGCGCGGCCGAAGAAGAGGTGTTTCGGTTCGCGCCGTACTTCTATTTGGTCGAAGCCGGGCGGAAGGACACCCTCGAGCGGATCAAGGCACACGCCTACAACGTGATGCAAGAGCACGGCACCGAAAACATCCTGATCTGCCTGGACTACCTTCAGAAGATCCCCCTGGAGAGGCACATCGAAGACGACAAGGCCCGCACCGACCTGATCTCCTCGGAGCTGGCCGAACTGAGCCTCGAACTGCGGGCGCCGATTCTGGCCATCTCGCCGCTGGACAAGGAGGGCTGCCGGCTGGACGAGCGCCCAGCCGAGGACGAGGAAGGAGTGGACGAAGGCCTGTACGAGCGGCCGACGATGCACCATAGCGTGGGCTCGGGGGACCTTGAGTACGACCTCGACGTCGCCATGGTCCTCGTGAAAGACTGGAAGGCGACGCGCGACCTGCGAGACTACCTGGCGTCCAAGGCCCGCCAGGAAGGCGTGGATCCCGACGAGCTGCCGAGGATCGACATCATCAACCTGTTCATCGACAAGAACCGGGACGCCCCCGAGGCCGAGTCGGACATCATCCAGTACGCGTTCTTCATCACGCTGAACAAGTACGTCGAGCTCGACTTCAAGCACGAGAAGGAGTACCGGGGCGAGTTCCGGGGCTTTTCGAAGGTGGTGGGCATCTACAACCACCTCAAGGAGCTCGGCATGCTCCACCCCGACTTCGCCCGCGCCTGACGAAGGGTCTGGACGCATCGGCACTGGGCAAGAGAGGACACGGGTGAGCGGAGTCGAAGATCGCGGAACAATCCAGGTGAACCGCACAGGGCGGGCCGGTGTCCTGGCTGATCTCCGGCCTTCGACCCCAGGTCCCTGATCAAGCCGGAGGGTGCGATGGAAATCGACGAACTGCTGCAGATCGTTGTGGACAACCAGGCCTCGGACCTGCACCTGACCGTAGGCATACATCCCACGATGCGCGTGTGGGGTAAGCTCACGCCGATGGAGCGCTACCCGGTGCTGACGCCGGAGGACACCTACCAGCTCGCCTACAGCATGATGAACGCGTTCCAGAAGCAGAAGTTCGAGAAGACGTGGGAGCTGGACCTGTCGTACTCCGTGGCGGGTTTGGGGCGCTTCCGCGTCAACGTCTACAAGCAGAGGGGCGCGGTCGGGGCCGCGCTGCGGGTGATCCCGCACGAGATCCCGACGATCGAGGACCTCAACCTGCCCAGCAGCCTGATCGACCTGACGCGCCGGCCGCGGGGATTGGTGTTGGTCACCGGGCCGACGGGGCACGGCAAGTCGACGACGCTGGCGGCGATGATCAACCAGATCAACGAGGAGCGCTCTGCCCACATCGTGACCGTCGAGGACCCGATCGAGTATCTGCACGAGCACAAGCGCAGCATCGTCAACCAGCGCGAACTGGGATTCGACACGCAATCGTTTCCCAACGCGCTAAGGGCCGTGCTGCGCGAAGATCCCAACGTCGTGCTAATCGGTGAGATGCGCGACCTGGAGACGATCGCCGCCGCACTGACGATCGCGGAGACCGGGCATTTGGTCTTCGCGACGCTGCACACCGCAAACGCTGCTCAGTCCATCGACCGCATCATCGACGTCTTCCCGCCCCACCAGCAGCAGCAGGTCAGAGTACAGCTGGCCTCGGTCATCGAGGCGGTGATCTCTCAGTTGCTGCTGCCCAACCAGCTGTTCTTGCGGCGCTTCGGCACGCAGGAGCGGCTGGCCGAGGTGCGCCGGGCCGCGGCAGTGGGCACGGTGCGGCGCACCTGGCCATCGCTGGAAGAAATCGGACGCGTGCCGGCGGTGGAGGTGATGATGGCCACGCCGGCGATCCGCAACCTGATCCGCGAGGCCAAGACCCACCAGATCGAGTCGGCGATCCAGACCGGCGTCCAGCACGGCATGCAGACGATGGACCAGTCGCTGCGCGACCTGTACGAGCGGGACCTCATCTCGTTCGAGGACGCGATCGGCAAGGCCATCCACCCCGACGAGCTGCGCAAGATGATCGCGGGGTTCCATTGAGGCGGTGGCGGTGGAGGTCGGGCGTGGCCGTCGGGGGACGGGGGGACGGATGGCGCAGGCACAGGTGGACGAATCGGCTGTGCCCCGTCGTTCCGTCTTTGGGGTGACGACGACCGGCGGGTGGGCTCCGGAGTTCGGGGCCCGGACGACAGCGGACCGGCGATAGCCAGAAGGAGGATTTGACCGTGGCCGTATTCCAGTACACCGCACGCGACCACATGGGCCGGGTGATCAGCGGCGTCCTCGAAGCCGAAAACGACACGCAGGTCGCCAACCGGCTCCGGGAGATGGGGCTGTACATCACCGGGATCGAGCGGGCCCGAGCGGGCCCGGGCGAATCGCGCAGCTTCCTCGAGACGTTCCGCGGCATCAGTCTGCGCGACCTGGCGCTGATGAGCCGGCAGTTCGCCACGATGGTCAACTCCGGGCTGTCGCTGGTCCGCAGCCTCTCGATCCTCGAGCAGCAGGTGTCCAACCAGAAGCTGCGTGAGATCCTTGGCAGGGTGCGGGCCGACGTCGAGGAGGGACACACGCTGGCCGACTCCCTCGCCAAGCACCCCCAGGCCTTCTCGTCCCTGTACGTGAACATGGTCCGCGCGGGCGAGACAGGCGGTGTTCTGGACGAAGTCCTCCAGCGGCTGTCGACTTTCCTGGAGAAGGAGTACGCGCTGCGCCAGAAGGTCAAGTCCGCAATGGTCTATCCGGTCATCCTCGCAGTCGTGGCGACGGCGGCTCTGCTGTTCATGACGATGGTCATCATCCCGCAGTTCGTGGTGTTCTTCGCGGAACTGAACATCCGCCAGCTGCCCCTGCCCACGCGGATTTTGATGGCGATCAGCTACGTGCTGCGGACCTACTGGTACGTGTGGATGCCGATCGTCGCCGGTGCGGTGTACGGCTTCCTGAGGTGGCTCAAGACCAAGCGCGGCAAGGAGTGGTTCGACCGCGTCAAGCTACAGATCCCGATCTTCGGACCGGTCATCCAGAAGACGATCATCGCGCGCTTTGCCCGCACGCTCGGCACGCTGCTCAGCTCGGGGGTTCCGCTGCTGCAGGCGTTCGAGGTCACCGGCAAGGCCACCGACAACGCCGTCGTCGAGGAGGGCATCGTGCGGGTGCGATCCAGCATCCGCGAGGGCGAGAGCATCGCCGTCCCGCTGGCCGCGATCGAGGTCTTTCCGCCGATGGTCGTCCAGATGGTCAAGGTCGGGGAGGAAGCGGGGAACCTGGACGAGATGCTGATCAAGGTCGCCGACTTCTATGACACCGAGGTCGAGACCGCTGTGGCGGCGCTGGCCAGTACCCTTGAGCCGGCCATGATTGTGTTCATGGGTGTAGTCGTAGGCGCGATGGTCATCTCGCTGTACCTGCCCATCTTCCAACTGGCCGCGGAGGCCGGGTAGGGCCACCCGTTTACCGTCCTGCCCCACCGGGACGGGCAGGGGGTCTTGACGCCCTCGCCCCGGGGTCTAGTCCGCCGCAACGGTGGGTAAATTGTCCCTCAGAGAGCCACTCAAGCGGGGGGACGCATGGAGACAAACTGTGGGTACGAGTCGTCTGGTGGCACGCCGTTCGGCCCGGCGGCGCGGCACGATGTGCGGTCTCCTTGCGCTTTTCCCCGGTCGGAAGAGAAGGTGGGAGTGAGGGGGAGACCCGGCGAACGCGGATTCACTCTGATCGAACTGATCATGGTGATTGTTATCCTGGCGATCCTGCTCGCCCTGGCCCTACCCGGATACCTTAGCACCCGCAAGAAGGCCTATCTGGCCGAGGCCCAGCAGACGCTCCAGGAGATGCGGCAGGCTGCCTGGCAGCACTACGTCGAGAAACTTACCTTCAGCGGAGTGGCGGTCAGCGTCGAGCCAACCGACAACTGGTCGTTTGGATACTCCGAGTGTGGAGACGACCAGTGCACGATGATCGCGTCCGGGCAACCTGGTAGTCCCGTGGCGGACGCCACCGTCATCGTGACGCTCTACTATACAGGCGCGGCCAGCGTGGTCTCTTCCGGCTTCTGACCCGTACCAGGAACCTGTACCAGGAACCCGTACCAGGTACCTTTCGAGCGGGGGCGCCAGTCCCTCAGCCGGACCGTCCGCCCGCTGCCGTCACCGTGGATGGCTCGAAGACTCCCTCGTACACGTCCTGGGCGTGGCTGGTGGGCAGCGGCTCGGCCTGCACCACCCGGTACGTCCGTCGGCCCAGGGCGTCGCGCTCTGCCCGCAGGTACAGCACATCGCCGTCCTGCCGGTCACGGAAGCGGTGCGCGAGCTCGAAGAAGTGGGTGACGAAGAACACGCGCACCCCGGCTTCCAGGAGGGCGGCTAGGACCTGAGAGGCGATCTCCGAACCCTCGCGCTCGTTCGTCGAGGAGAAGGACTCGTTGCACAGGAAGACCGAGCGCGGCGTGGCGAGGTCCACGAGGGAGCGCATGCGCTGTAGCTCTTCGGCGAACTTGCCGGTCTCCATGCGCGCGTCCTCCTCACGCTTGAAGTGGGTGAACAGCCCCTCGCACAGGCTGACGGAGCAGGAGTGGGCGGGCACGAACATCCCGGCGTGGGCCATCAGCCAGGCGGTGCCCACACTGCGCAGGAAGGTCGTCTTGCCCCCCGAGTTGGGCCCGGTCACGAACACCAACCGTTTGCCGTCTGCGTCCAAATCGCTGGGGACCACCGCCCCCTGTGCAGAGAGCACGAGGGCGGGGTCGTACAGGGCGACGGCGCGCAGGCGGGGCTCTCCCGCGGGGTGGACGGTCGGCAGGCAGGTGGGGTAGCCGCGTCCGCGGAGGCGATCGTGCAGGTTCAGGCAGCCCACGTAGAAGGCGAGTTCTACGCGCAGGGATGAGAAGAAGTCCCGGACGTGATCGGCGGCCTGCCCAACGGCGGTGGCCGCGGGTGCGAGGGCACGAGCGCGCAACCCCTCAAGGGCCCTCGCTCCGGCTTCGTCCCGGGGAGAAAGCTCGAAGGTATAGTCCTCCCCCCGGCGGTGGAACCACGCCCTCCACCGCTCCAGCCAGCCTTGGAGCCAGTTGTTCGGACCCTTGGGGGGAGGGTGCAGCAGGAAGTCGGTGGGCTTGCCGGAGGGCCCGGAGTGCGCGCTCCACAGGATGCCCTCGGGCAGTTTGAGGGCCTGCAGGTGACCTCGCACGTCGTCCAGGTAGGAGTCGTCGAGGTCGCGGCGTACAGCCGCGAAGAAATGCCCCCAGCCCTCGCTCCGGAACCTGGTGGCGTGCCTGTCCGCGGCCGCCCTCAGGCGTCGGAGTGAACCCAGCAGCGCCTCCAGCGCGGCGACCGACTCCCGCAGGACCCAGTCGGGGTAGCGTGAGAGCACCCCTAGGTAGTGGCCTTTCACCTGCTCGGCAGCTTGCACGCTGATCTCGTACAGTTCGCGCACGGCGTCCGGGTTGCCCAGACAGTCCTCAAGGACGGCCTGGCGGTACAACACGGTTCGGAGATCCCCGCCCGTACCCTCCAACAGCACCCTCCGGCCGACCTCGAACACCAAGGGGTCGTCTGCGGCCATGGCCTCCAGGATCCGCCTGAGCCCAAGGTCGCGCACCAGGTCGGCTGCCGTCGGGGGGAGTGCGGCGTTGGGATCGAAGTCCGCTGGAGGTGGGTAGCGGCGCGCGTCGCGCGGACCGGTGCGGGCGGCGGCTGCCCGCAGGGCCCAACGCCAGTCGAAGTCCCGATCGAGGTGCAGTAGGCGGGGCGTCATGGGGCGAACCGCTCGCGCACGTCCCGGTATGTCAGCCGGTACCTGCGGGCCAGGGCTTCGGCGTACGCCCGGCCATCCGCTGGTCGCCGGACCACGCGGAACGTCCGCCTTTCCGGATGATCGGGCGGCACCGTGGCCACCATGCTCACCGTCTTCGCGTTCAGAGAAGCCAACTCGTCCAGGAAGGTCACCCACACGCACAGGCAGTCGAGGTCCAACAGCTGCCCGAGCAGGCGTCGGCCCAAGGTCTGCGCGTCCTGGAGCGCGGTGGAAGAGAGGATCTCGTTCACGATCACCACACTCCTCGAGGTCGCCGCCAGCAGGACCTCGCGGATGCGGACCAGGTCGTCTTCGAG
Organism: Armatimonadota bacterium; assembly: GCA_031432545.1. Taxonomy (NCBI): domain Bacteria; kingdom Bacillati; phylum Candidatus Sysuimicrobiota; class Candidatus Sysuimicrobiia; order Candidatus Sysuimicrobiales; family Candidatus Sysuimicrobiaceae; genus Candidatus Caldifonticola; species Candidatus Caldifonticola tengchongensis. The sequence goes on along the minus strand of JAVKGX010000009.1, from coordinate 16,189 downwards.
TTCGCCTCGCAGGTCGTAGACCGACTCGCCCCGGGGGAAGTGGGTGAAGACCCGGTCCGGCACCGGAAGCTGGGCGTGGCGGCCGGGTATGGGGCAGCCCAGGGAGGCGAGGTAGAAAGCCTGACCCACTGCGCGCGCGAACGTCGTCTTGCCTCCCTGGTTCGGACCGGTCACCACCAGTGCCCGCTCCGGCGGGCGGAAGGAGAAGTCGTTGAGAACCGGCTGGCGACCGTTTGCTGCCAGCTGCGCAGCCAGCTCCAGGTCGAAGCAACCCTCCACGAAGGCATCCGCGCCGTCGTCCGATGGCAGCGCCGGGAAGCAGAAGGGCAGGCCCGCGGTCGCGAGCGGAGCCAGGTAATCCAGGTAGCCGAGGTAGAAGTGCGCCTCGCGGTCGAAGGTCGCCACCAAAGGTGGGGGGAACGGTTCGCAGGCCCGCCGGAACTCCGCCACCCGGGCGAACAGATCCGGGGACAGACGCGAAACGCCTTCGAGGATTCTCGCCTCGACGCCTTCGAGTTGCGGGGACTCCCGGAACTCGAAGGCGTAAGAGCCGCTGTCGACTTGGCGGAACCGCTCGAACGTCGACCGCACCACCTCCGTGTAGTCCGGCTCTCCCCGGTAAGGCCGGACGCTGACCCGCAGTCCCCGGACGAGCACCGCAAAGCGCAAAGCCGACAGCTCCGCGTGCAGGCGCGCCGAGGTCTGCGCGAGGTCTCGGAAGCCGAAAGAGGCGGCGTAGGCGGCCAGACGGTCGCGGAAGCGTGCGAGGCCGCGGCTCTGCAGGCGAAGGGCAGCCAGGCCGTCTAGGAGTCCGGCGACCGCATGGGCGTAGCGGTGTGCTGCGTCGAGGAACCAGCGGTCTGTCTCGATGGCGTAGTGCGCCTGATCCGCACGAGCGAGGTTGGCCCGCACGCTGCGCATGGCAGAGGCAAAGGCACGCACCGTCTCCGACACTCCGCGGTGCTGTAAGTCGCGGAAGACCTCCTGGCGGAAGGCGACGGCGTCGGGTTCCGCCAGAGGTGTGTAGAAGACAGCCTCGACACCGTACTCCTCCCGGCCCGCCGCGACGGATTCCACGACGCGGTCCAACCCCAGATCGCGCAGGCACGCGGGGGGGCGCTCGCAAAGCGGGGCAGGTCGCGGTGTGGGGAACAGGATGGATGCCTCTTGCATCAGTGGACCACCATCACTGGACAGTGAGCGTATCGGAGCACGCGTTCTGACACCGAACCGAGCATCCACCGCTGCACCGGTGTGAGGCCGCGGCGGCCCAGGACGATGAGGTCGAACCCCTCCTCTCGTGCGACACGCACGAGGACCTCCGCGGGGTGTCCCACCTCGGTGCGCAGGGTCAACGGGACGCCGACCTTGCGAGCCTGTTCCCGGGCCCACCGGAAGGACTCGGCGAGTGGGCCGCGAGCCTGAGCGAGCGCCGCATCCACCTCGCCCTGTAGCTCCGCGAACTCGGGCGGCCGCACCACCGCCACCGCCACCAGGTCTGCGCGGTATCGTCCTGCCAGGTCGAGGGCCGCCAGCAGCGCCTTGCCGGCAGCCTCAGAGCCGTCGTAGCCGACCAGCACGCGCCGGAACATCACTCGCCTCCCGCAGCCGGGACCAGGTCCGCAGGTGCCGGGCGGGTGTGGTGGGCCGGCAAAAAGAAACGGTCGGCCACCCAGGTCGGCACCACCGCACTTGCCACCACGGTCGTCACGAGGAACGAGTACTGACTCTGGTCAATGATCCCGTGGCTGAGGCCGTACAGCGCCGAGATGGTGCCGAAAGTAAGCCCCGTGGACATCAGCAGGGTGGTGTACATCGCCTCGCCCGTGGCGTACCGATATGCCAAGGTCAGGGGGAACACACCCGCGAACTTGCTGAAGGTCTTGGCGCCGAACAGGACGATGAACGTGCTCAGGCCGCCTGCCACGGAGGATGGCTGCACCAGCAGTCCGGCGCGGATGAAGTAGAAGGGGGTCAGAAGCCCGAAGGTCAGTGTGCGAAGACGCCGGACCAACTCGTCGTGGCGCCCCACTGTCCCGGCCAAGGCCATGCCCAACACGTAGGCCGGGAGGACGGCCTCGGACCCCGACCAGGCGGCCACCGCACCCAGGGCGAACAGCACCGCCAAGATGAACTTCGCCTCCACTTCCGAGGTCCGTCCTCCGTAGCGGCCCAACAGGGGACGGGCGATCCGAACGGCTGCCCACAGTCCGAGCAGGAGAGCAGCCACGAACACCGCGGTGCGCAAGCCAAAGGGCGAGAACAACAGCCCGAGGGCGACCACCGTCCCCAGATCGTTGATGAAGCAGGCGGTCAGGACGACCTTGCCGTATTCGGTGCGGTTGATCCCCAGTTCCAGCAGCACCGCGTACACAACCGCCACAGAGGTCGTCGAGAGGGCCATCCCGGCAAGCCAGCTGGCCTGCGGAGACCATCCGAGCAGCTGGCGGGCGGCCCACGCGGCGCCTAGGAAGGGAGCGAGGAATCCGGCCAGCCCCATCACGGTCGCCTCTTTCCAGCGCCGTCGGAAGGCATCGGGGTCCAGTTCGGTGCCTGCGAGGAAGGTGAGGAGCACCGAACCCGCGCTCGCCAGGAAGATCACCCAGCCGTCTCGGGCGCCGGGAAACGAAGCGTGGCCGAAAGCACCCAGCACCCACTTGGCTGCGATCGCCACCAGGATCTCGGTGAGGGCCACGGATACCCGCAGCCAGATTCCGAGGAGGGCTGCGAGCAGGGCGAGGACAATCCACAGCGCCGCCGTCGACCAGACCGCCTCCATGCTGTTGACCTCCACCACCGGGGCAGAGGCCAAAACGAAATGGCCCCCACCCGACCTGGGTAGGAGCCATCAGCCCCTCTCGGAGGCGGTTTAGGCGGGCTCCATCGCCAGTGCCCATTATCCGGCGCGGCCGACACTCAAGTCAACGTGCTTGTCGGGTTTGACCGGACTCCCGCGGGGTGCCATCAGGTCGATCGTCCGACGATGCGGGTGCGGTGTGGCTCGGTTGCCGGTGGCGCTCACCTCCGATGAGCCGCCACTGCGGCGAACAGGGCGGCTGCGGGAGTCTGCGTGATCGCCGCAAACCACGCCAGGTAGGCCGGGCGTGCGTCGTAGAGGACGCCCATCAGGGCGCTACCTGCGAACCATGCCACGCCGTACACCGTCTGGAACAACCCGAACGCGGACCCGCGCCGGTCCGGGGGCACCATGCCGACCACTGCGGCACGCAGCACCGACTCCTGCAGGCCCACTCCCATACCCCACAGGGCTGCACCCACGACCGCCCCTGTGGGTCCGCCGAAGATGGCCAGGGGCGCAAAGGCAGCGGTCGCTGCGGTCCCCAGGGCCAGCACCGGTGTTCCGTATCGGTCGAACCAGCGGCCTACGACCAGGGCCGCAACCGCGTCGGTGGCCATGGCGAACGCGTATAGAACGGGGACGGCAGCCTGCGGGACGACGGCCGTCCGGGTGAAGTGGTACGCGAGCAGCGGGAAGTCCGCAAACCCTGCCGCCACCAGCCCTGCCGCGAGGAGGTACAGGCCCAGGGCACGACGCGGGCGCAGGTCCAACGGGAAGGAAGCATCCTCCATTCGAGAGGGCTGCGGGAACTGGACACGGGCCCTGGCCAACGACAACAAGGAGAGTACGGCCGGTACCGCCAGGGCCGCAAAGCCGCCTCGCAGGCCGCCGCCTGCTGCCAGGACTGCGGCCGCAATGAGGGGACCGGCCACCGCTCCGATCTGATCCAGGGCCTCGTGCAGCCCGAACGCCCATCCCGGGCCCACCCGGCTTGCGGCATACGACAGCATGGCATCGCGGGGCGGCGTCCGTATCGCCTTGCCCGCGCGCTCCACCACCACGAGCAGCGCCGCGACCTCCCACCGGCCGACCAACGCCAGCAGCGGCACGGACAACAAGTTCAGCGCGTAGCCCCCGACGGTGAAGTCCCAGAAACGGCGGGTTCGATCCGCGAGCCGACCCGACACGAGGCGCAGACCGTAGCCCACGAGTTCCCCGAACCCCGATACGAATCCCACGCCGGTGGCGGAAGCGCCCAGGGCGAGCAGGTAGGGCCCGAGGATGCTGCGTGCGCCCTCGTATGTGGCATCCGCAAACAGGCTCACCACGCCCATCAGGATCACGAACCGCGTCGCGGCGCGGGTGCCGTTGTGGGGTGGGAGCAGATTCGATCTCGTCATGGCCGGACGGATCGATTCACCGACTGTACCAGGGTCGGGGTGAAGCCGCCGGACGGATGCCACAGCACCTGTCGGACCTTGCTTATGGCGTCAGCGCGCACGCCGCAGACCTTCCAGAAGTCGCCCGATCCAGCCTTGGATCCGGGACGAGCCGGCGCCGCCGGGTGTTGGCGCCGGGAAAAGGTGGCCGTCGGCGGCCTGGGGGTTCGGCTCTACCCGTCGGTGTTCCCAATAGGCAAGCGATCGGCGTGCCTGCGCGACGGAAGCCTCCAGCCCCACCAGGTTCATGCGCAGACCGCGGACGGCCTCGTCCGCCAGGTACGCGCGGTGGCGCAGAGTCGCCAGCTCCGCCCGAGCGGCTCCAAGCGCCCGGAGGGGATCGTCAGGAGGTGGCGTGAGGCGCACCGCTGCCCCGTAGCCCAGGAGGATGCGCAGGCCCTCTTCCTCGTTCCAGCCCTCGGCTTCCAGGACCGAGCGGACCTCCTGCACCGCCGCTTCGGTCAGGGGAATGTGTACGGTGGTCAGCACGTCGCGCTCGTCCATGGTCGCCTAGCCTCCATGCACCCGTTGCACCCGCAGCGCAAACAGCGCCTGCCGCAGCCGCCTGTACTCGGCGCCCAGCGCGTCCACCCGGTCGGCCAATGCGTCGCGCTCCTGCTCCCGTCCGAGTGTGCGAGCCCGCATGGACAACAGGTGGGCCAGCACCTCGCGGCGCTGGAGTTCCAGACGGAGGGGATCCTGATCCGGCACTTCTCGGGCGACCAGTTCCCGCCACGCCCCTTGGTCGGCGGCGTAATAACGGGCGCCCTCGCGGATCAACCACGCCAGGCCGGACTCGACGGGCCAGAAGCCCAGAGTCGTCAGGGCCTCCGCCAGCTGTGCCAGATCCTCGCCGGTGAGGGTAACCGTCACTATCGGCATCCCAATAAAAAAGCCCCTACTGGTCGACCAGTAGGAGCTATCAACCCGGCATCTCGGGTATATGAGGGCGAGCTCCATCGCCCCTTTGGTGCCGGGTTCAACATACTCCCGCGCAGGGCGGACGTCAATCCGTTCGACGTGCGCCACCAGTATCGGTACCAGGTACCGGTACCACGTACGGGTTCCAGGTACGGGTTCCTGGTACCGGTTCCAGGTACGGGTTCTAGGAGCTCCTTCGAGCCGGCTTGAGCAAGTCGAGGATTCGGAGCAGCTTGGGGAGTATCTCAGCGACCAAGGCTGCCGCCCCGACGATGATCAGGGCATCGCCTGGAAGCCGTAACTTGTTGAGGAGCAGTGCCTCGGGCCGCTGGTAGAACTGCAGGCTGCGGGCCGCCGCATAGTCGACACGTACCGCCTCGGAGAGTTGCATGACCCCTAGCGGCGTCACGCTAAGAAAGACCATGAGGAACAGCCCCACATTGAGAGCCCAGAACGCCGCGGCCACCCTGCGGTCACTCCAGCCGTCGGGACATGCGTGCCGCACCGCATAGAGTCCCATGCCCACGGCCACGAAGCCGAACGCGCCGAGGAATGAGGCGTGGCCGTGCGCGACGGTCAGGAAGGTGCCGTGCTCATAGCAGTTCACCACGGGGAGGTTGATCAGCAGCCCGAGGATCCCCGAACCCAAAAACTGCCAGATGGCACTGGCCACGAAGAACCACAACGGCCAACGAAGCGAGGGACGTACGTGTACGCCACGGCGACCCGCCCGCAGGGCAGTGCTCAGCAGGAGGAACAGCGGGAGCACCTCCAGGGTGCTGAAGACGCTACCCACCCCCAGCCGCAGCGGCGGCTGGCTGACCCACCAGAAGTGGTGGCCGATGGCCAAAAAGCCCGCGAGGAGGACCAGGCCGCCTTCCAGGTACAGGCTCTTTGTCACGTCCTCGCGGCTTACCAGTCCCAGTCCCGCGAAGAACCACCCGAACACGAGGATCTGGAAAAGGCGAAAATCCCTTCGACCCAGTGGTGGACCACCCACCACCGCCAGAAGTCCACCACCACCCAGTGGCTATCGGGCCGTAGGCGAAGCTGGCATAGAGCGCCGCGGTGATGCCGGCTCCGTTCCACAGCAGGACCTGCAACAGTGGCCGCCAGCGCACCTCAGCGCCCCTCAGGGTAGAGGCGAGGACCACCACCCACAAGGTGAAGCCCGCCGCGATGCCCGCCCGCCACAGCCGCCCCATCTTCAGGTACTCCGTCCCCTCGCTGCCCACCAGCGGCGAGTCCACCCACCCGCGGACGCTGGCGTACACACCCAGCAGCGTGCCGACCACGCTCACAGCGAGGATCGCGATGGACACGTAGGCGGCCGGCTTGTGCCACGGGCGCTCCCGTCCGCCCAACAGGAGAGCCGCGTACAGGGCTGCGGACATCCACAGACCCACCACCCAGACCACGGCCATCGCGGTGTGCGCTGACCGGACGGCTTGGAAGGGAAGGACTGCCATGCGCTCGAGGCCCAACCCCGAGAACACCCCGTAGAAGTCCTCACGCGAGGCGTAGGCGTTCGCAAGATAACCGCCTGCCAACGTCTGGAGGAGCAAAGATGAAAAAACAGCCGCCCATCAGCAGCAGCGTCACCCGGGCCAGAAAACCGGGCGAACCCTCCGCCCGCTCCTCGACGGACGGAAGTACGGGGATGGGTTCCAGATCCACCGCTCCGAAGGCCAGGACCACCAAGAATGCCAGGAGCAGGAACCATCCCACGGACCACGCAGTCCACAGGATGGTCTGCCCGGTGGGGACCAGACCGAGATCCGGCATGGGCGGGAAGTTGTTGGTGTACGAGCCGTCAGATCCCGGGCGGGCGGTGAAGGATACCCACGCCGTCCATGCCACAAACGCAGCGAGAGGCCGGACCTCGTCGGGTTGGAGGGTCCCCGGGGCAATCCCCAGCGCCCGATCGCCCGCCACGAAGCGCCGATGATAGAACTCCGCGAAGGCCTGGTGCGCCTCGCTCCACTCGTCGGGCAGGGAGACCTGGTTGGTGCCCACTCGTGCTATGTGGAGGATCGCCCGGCGAAAGGTCGCGGAACGGTCATCCCACTTGTTCTCGGGCGAACTGATCCGCGACGTGATCCCGCAAGAATGCTAAGTACTCTGCCCCGAAATCCGGCCTGAAGTAGCTGCCGTTGCCGAACAGCGTCCCGAAACCCATTAGGTTGCGGCGCTGGAAGACCCGCTGGCCGGCGCGGATGTCTTCGCGCCTGAACAGCACCGTTTCGTCACCGGTGGTGAAGAGTTCGGGCAGCGGCGGGAGGTGGCGATACGTCTCCACGGTGCCCCAGGTCAGGACCAGAGCACTTAGGACCACGACGCCGAGCAGAAGTAAGTTGACCTGGCGAAGGGTCAGACGCATGCGATGTTTGGCTTCTCCGGCCCATGTGGGAGGTCCTGCGGTACCAGGTACAGGGGGAGATGCCTCAAATACTACACTCGGTATGGTATAATGGGACAAGACGTGCGCGGAGGTGGGCGATGCGTGGGTGTACGGGGACGGCGGATCGGGTGGTGCGCGTGATGATCGGCCTGGTGGCGCTGTTCGCGGGGTTGCAGCAGGGCGGTTCGGCGCTGGCCTACGTGCTGTACCTGGTGGCCGGGTTGGGCCTGCTCACCGGGATCGTGGGTCGCTGCCCCCTGTACGCGCTGCTCGGGATCCACACCTGCGGTCAGGCCCGGCACTGAAGGGGGCGATCGGGGGACGCGATGTCAGAGGTCATGGGCACCCGTGTGGTTCTCAGACCCGAGGGCCGTTACCGGTTCCGGGTAGAGATGGACCGGCCGGAGTGGACCGTGGTGGTGGACGAGCCGCCGCCCTTGGGCGAGGGCGCGGGTCCCAACCCCACGCGGCTGCTGGCGGCAGCGGTGGGGCACTGCCTGGCGAGCAGCCTGCGGTACTGCCTGGACCGCTCGCGTGCCGTCGGGGAGGTGTCCGCGGCCGTGGAGGTGGAACTCCGGCGCAACGAGCGCGGGCGGTGGCGCGTGGAGAAGGTGGAGGTCCACCTGGATCTGTCGGGCACCGACTCCGACCAGCGGGCGGCGGTGGATCGCTGCCTGGAGCTGTTCGAAGACTTCTGCATCGTCACGGCCAGCGTGAGGAGGGGCATTCCGGTCGACGTCCGGGTACGGGTGGACGAAGAACCCCTCACGCGAGGGGGGAAGACAGGGGTGTAGGGCCGGCGGCGGACCTGCAGCGCCCGACTTCGGGAGACGCCCACAGCCCGCCAGGGTTCCGGAAGCCACCGGGGCAGCGATGTAACACCCCGGCGGTTCATCGCCGGCGCGCCGACCAGCCAGCCGCAGGGTGGTAGCCGGGCAGCCGCCCAGAGCCCCGACACGCATCAGGGCCCGGGAACGACCGAAGGCCGGTCTAGCGCAGCATCAGCATGGTATTGCGGAGTTTCCGGAGGGCGGCCTGGGCGTGGGGCTTGCCATCCAGTTCCAGCCGCACGCACTGCTCCAGACCCGCGACGACCAGGTCCATGGCCACGCGGTCCAAAGCGGAGCGGGTCGCGGCCAGCTGCTGGACCACTTCGGCGCAGTCCCTGCCCTCTTCCAGCATGCGCTGTAGGCCGCGCACCTGCCCTTCGACGCGGCGCAGGCGCGCCAGCAGGGATGCCGTCACCTCCTCGTCGACCCTAAGTGTCGCCACGTGGCCCTCCTCAAGCCTGGACAGGGGCCTGCACGGCGCCCGCCGCCTCGAGCGCGTGCTGCAACAGGACCTCCTCCGGCCTCGCACCCTCGAACCCGTAAGTCTCGTTGATCACCACCTTGGGGACGCCGACTACCGCGTAGCGGTCCGCCAGGGCGGGGAACTCCATGGCCTCCACCACGTCGGCCCGCACACGCTCGGACTCCTGGGCCATGGCGTGGGCCAGGCGGGCCAGTCGGGGGCAGTAGGGGCAGGTGGGGGTGACGAACACCCGGATGTGCACGTCGCGCTCCAGGTGCGCGAGAGCTTGGCGGGTCTGTGGCCTCAGCCCGCTGTCGCCGCGGGAGGCGGCCACGAGTCCCTCCACCAGCACCGCGAACTCCAGCCCCGCGGGGATCCCATAGTAACGTGCCCGCCCGTGCTCGCCGATGAGGATGGCCGGGATCCCTTCCACGCCCGCGGCGCGCGCCTGTTCGGCGTCGGTCACGATGCTGCGGACCTGCAGTCGGATTCGGGGATCCGCCGCTGCCACCTCCTCCAGCAGGCGCTGGGTCGCCTCGCAGGTCTGGCAGTCGGTCCCGGGCAAGGCCAGCCCCGCGTGGGACGTGGTGAACAGGGTGAGGGCAACGTCGCCCACGAGTTGCTGCTGGAAACGCTCGCGCAACGCCTGCACGTCTTGCGGCTTCAAGAAGGTCACGGTGCACCCTCCGATACATTACTCTGTAGGGTATTTTAGCCGATCCCTCGCCTCCTGTCAACCCCTTTGGGCAGGAGGCGCGGGCGCACACCCGGGCGGCCGGGAGGGGCGCTCACGACGCGTTTAGCGGGGCATGGTTTGAAAGTTGCGCCTACGGTTCTTGCCTGGTCCGATTCCGGCGCCAGGAGCGTTCACGGCCCCGTTACGCGAGCATGGTTTGAAAAGAGCCGAGTGTCGCGCGCTCCCGGCCCCCGATCGACTCGGCGACTAAACCACAGGAACCTACGGACGGTCATCAATGGCGATGGTGCGACGAGCAGCGCGTCGACGGATCACGCACCTGGCCTGGACGGTCGCGGCGTTCGTCCTGTTGGCCGCGGCACCCGCCCACGCCTACGTGGACCCCGGAAGCGGCACGATGCTGTGGCAGCTGATCCTGGCGACGGGTGCCGGGGCGCTGCTGGCCGGACGGCGGGCGCTGGCCAGGCTGTTCGGTCTGCTGCGGGCGGGCCTGCGCCGGGAGCGATGAGCGGATCCCGGGAGGCGACGGGCAAGCGGCTGTCCTTCCGCGACCCTGACGGATCACTGGTCGAACTCGACGGCGAAGTCCTCCGGATCGTCCGCGAAGGGGCGGCAGAACGTGTCCGCACGTTCCTGGAGAGTCCCCTGTTTCGCGGGCTGGTGGACGAGGGTCTGCTGGTTCCCACCTGGCCGGCACAGACGGAGCCACCGGGGCAGGAGCCAGCCTGCGGAGCGAACGCTGCTGGCGAGCGTCCCCTCGTCTTGCGGCACGAGACGGTCGAGTTCCCTTCGTATCCGCACGAGTGGCCGGCGGAGATGCTGTGGGAGGCGGGCCGGCTGACCCTGGAGCTCTGCGAGCGCAGCCTGGAGTTCGGTTTCGGTCTGAAGGACGCCACGCCATATAACGTGCTGTTCCGCGGTCCGAGGCCGGTGTTCGTGGATGTCCTTTCCTTCGAACCTCGCGAACCCGGGGACTTCGTGTGGACCGCCTACGGGCAGTTCGTGCGGACGTTTTTGCTGCCGTTGGCGTTGTGGCGCTGGGCCCGCGTTCCGCCCGCCGTGGTGTTCTCCGCCTACCGGGAGGGGCTTGCGCCGGAGCAGGCGGTCCGCTGGCTGGGGACGTGGGCGCGGCTCCGGCCGCCGGTGCTGACGCTTGCCACCTTGCCGCACTGGTTGGCCGGTTGGGCCGACCGGATGGGGGAACGGCTGCACCGCCGGCGCATCGGGGACGCGGAGGTAGCCGGCCACGTGCTGCGCAGGCTGTTCCGCGGCCTGCGGGACCAACTGGAGCGCCTCCAGCCGCCCGCGAGCCGGGACTCCGAGTGGGCCCGCTACGAGGAGGCGATTCCGCCCCAGGCGCGGCGAGCGAAGCACGACTGGGTGGTCGGCACCCTGCGCCGTCTGGCGCCCAAGACGGTGCTGGACCTCGGGTGCAACACAGGTTCGCTGGCGCAGGCAGCCGCCGGGACCGGAGCGCGGGTGGTCGCCGTGGACCGCGACCCGGTGGTTGTGGGCCTGGCCTGGCGGCGCGCGGCGAGCGTTGGCTGCGACGTCCTGCCCCTTGTGGTGGACGTGGCGCGCTCCACCCCCGCATTGGGCTGGCGGAACCTGGAATGCCGGAGTTTCTTGGACCGCGCACAGGGCCGCTTCGACTGCGTCCTCATGCTCGCCCTGATCCACCACCTGGCGGTCACCGAGCACATCCCCGTTGGGGAGGTGGCGGCCCTCACGCGCGACCTGACCAGGCGCTTTGCGCTGGTAGAGTTCGTGCCCCAAGACGATCCCATGTTTTGCAGGCTCGTGCGGGGACGGGACACGCTGTTCGCAAGTTGGACTCAGGAGACCTTCGAGGCTGCCTTCCGGCAGTGGTTCGACATCGTGGACGTCGCGGAGATCCCCGGCAGCGCAAGGCGGCTGTACTGCATGGTGCGGAGGGACTGACGTGGCGTGGAGACTGGCGCGGACGGCGTCTCTCGCCAACGTGCTGTGGCTTCCCGTGTGGGAGCGGGTGCTGTACAGCCGGGCGTGGGGCGTGCGGTCTTCTGAGGCGCCGGTGGCCTCCTTGGTGGGGGTCATCGCCCTAGCCTTGCTGCTGTGGACCCTGGAGGCAGTCCTCGGCCGCTTGGGTCGCCGTGGCGAGGTGGTGTGGACGCTGCTGGTGGCCTTGGCCCTGCTGGCGCCGTTGAACGTCGTCCGCCGGGCGGCGCTGCCGCTGGACATGGGAGGCGGGCCCTGGCCCTGGGAAGCGAAGGCACTCGTGCTGGCCGGTGCCGGCGCGCTGGCGGTCTGGGCTGTGGTCCGACACACGGAACGGGTACACCGGGTGCTGGGCGGTGTGCTGGTGGCGTGCTTGCCCTTCGCCGCGGTGACGGTGGGTCAGGCCCTCGTGCTCGCACTGCCGGCGCCCGCGCAGCACCCAAACGGTGTCGTCGTGCCATCGCCTGCGGACCTGCGCCGCACGGTCGTGCTGTTGTTCGACGAACTCGACCACGACCTGGCGTTCGACCGTCGCAGTCCCGACGTGAACTTGGAGGAGTTCGATCGCCTGGCCGCCCGCTCGTTCCGCGCCACGCAGATGCGGGCCGCGGCGGGCCGGACTCTGGAAGCCGTACCGGCCATGCTAACCGGCAGGGCGGTTGAGGCCGCCTTCCTCGATTCCAGGAACCGCCTGTGGGTCCGGTGGCGCGGCGAGGAGGAGTTCCACGATCTCGCCGCCGCGCGAACCGTCTTCCTGAATGGGTCGCGCGCCGGCGCGAGGGTAGCGGTGGTGGGCACCTGGCTGCCGTACTGCGACCTCGTCCCGCCGGGGTCCCGATGCTGGCAGGTGCCGGCGCTCAACGACGGTGGTGCCGGCTGGGACGGTCCGCGCCCCGAAGACCGCACGCGCCTGTCCGAAGCCGTCGGCCGCCAGTTCCTCTACGCCCTGCGCGCCCTGCCGGTCTTCGGCCAGGTGGTGCGGGAGGACCCACAAGCGTGGTACCTGCGATTGCTGGACGCAGCCCGGCAGGCCGTCACTGACCCAGCCTCGGAGTTGGTGTGGATCCACCTGCCCCTGCCACATCCGCCGTGGATCTTCGACCGCGCGCAGCAGCGGATAACCTACAGCGCGGGCGGCTACGACGACAACCTCGTGCTCGCCGACCGCACGCTGGGTGCCGTACGGCAGGCCATGGAGCGTGCGGGACTGTGGGAGGACAGCGCCGTGGTGGTGACCTCCGACCACTGGTACCGCGAGCGCGAAGCGGCGGATCTGCGCGTGCCGCTGCTCGTCCGGTTTCCGGATGAAGCGGGCTGGCAGCACTCCGCACCGGCGGACGCCACGGTACTGCACGGGGTCGTGCTCGCTGTGCTGGACGGGCGCGTCCGCTCCGCGCAGGACCTGGCCCGCTGGATCGCGTCGACAGACTCCTAGCCCACCAGACCGCGTCCGCGAACACCCGCCCGTCTCCCGCGCCGGCCGGCCCCGGCCAGGACTACGACCCGCCCCCATTGGGTATATCCCACGTGACGGAGAAAGTGTCGGGGTGGGGAGGTGATGGCACGGGAGTTGCTTACCCGCAAGTGAGTCGCAAGGGTATCGAAGGACCAGCCAAGGACACGGAAGGAGGGTGACATGCTGGACAGACTGATCAGGATGCGCAAAGACGAGCGAGGCTTCACCCTGATCGAACTGATCATGGTGATCGTCATTCTGGCGATCCTGCTGGCGCTGGCCCTGCCCGCCTACCTCGGCACGCGCAAGAAGGCGTACCTGGCAGAGGCGCAGGAGAACCTGCAGGAGATGCGCACCAGCGCGTGGCTGTACTACGTGGAGAGAAACACATTCCAGGGCTTCAATGGACAGCCGGCGGCGACCACGGCCAACTGGAGCTTTGAGTACGGCACGGGCGACGCTGAGTCGATCACCATGACGGCTACCGGTAAGGACGGAAGCCCGGTTGCGGATGCGACCGTCACGCTGACGCTGTACAATACGGGCGCGGCCACGCTTACATCGAGCGGCTTCTAGCGGCTTCGAGGTGCGTGGGTGCGGCCCCGCGGCCGGAGCTCCTACTGCTCCGGCCGCGGGCATTTCGGCCAGGTCGCCGTGAATGTCTTCTCGGAGACAGCCGACCCAAAGCAGGGCGTCGCCACAGCCGAGGGTGGGGGTGTGCGGGATGTCGCGGTGGTGATCACGGCCGCGGTCTTGCCGCTGGTCTTGCACCCTTCGCGCAGCCTCCACTTCGACGAGGCCTTCGCGGCCCATGTGGCAGGTCTGCCCTGGACCGGCTGGTTGGCGTTTTTGGTCCGCCACGACGCCCACCCGCCGCTGTTCTATGCCCTGCTGAAGGCGTGGACGGCCGTGTTGGGAGACTCGGCAGTCGCATTGCGGGGGTTGTCGGCTGTCTGCGGGGGTGGAGCGGTTGCGGCGACCATACGGCTGGGGCGGGCTGCACTCGGAGGCCAGGCCGGCATGGTGGCGGGCGCCATCCTCGCGGTCAGCCCCCTGTACCTGTACACGGCGGCCGAGGCCCGCATGTACCCGCTGCTTGTGGCCCTGTTCGCCCTGGCCGCAGCCGAGGTGTTGACCCTGTGGAATCGTAACGCCGGCTTTCCCTGGCTGCTGGCGTTGGCGCTGACGGGACTCCTCTACACCCACTACCTGGGCGTCGGCCTCGTTGCCGCTCTGGCGGCGGGCGCCCTGTGGTCCGGCGGCAGGGCGGCTCTGGCACGTTACGCTGCCGCGCTTGCGGTGGCCGGGGCGGCGTTCCTGCCGTGGGTCCCGATCCTGCTGGGTCACGTCGCGGACGGGCGCATGACCCCACCGTGGCGCGGTTCCCTTCCCCCCGATGCCATCTTGGGGGTGGTGCACCTGATCGGGTTCGGGGGCCGTACGTTGGGGGCGGGTGGCTACTACTTCCTGGCGTCCGCCTCTTTGCCGATGCAGGTGCTGCTCGCCGCGCCGGTCGTCGCGCTGCTCGCCTTGGGGGCGGCGACGTCTGCGAGGGCGAACGAGGTCTTTTTTCGGCTGGCGACCGCCGCCGTGGGCATCCCAGCGGCTGCTCTGTTCGCCGCGTCGCTGTGGACTGGATCGTTTGTCGCCTACCCGCGCTACTTCTCGTTCGCCATGCCGTTCGTGGCGGTGGCCCTGGCGTCGGTCGTCGCGAGCGGCGTGACTGCCCGCCGCCTGCCGGGTGCGGTGCTCGCTGGACTGTTCGGCGTCGTCCTGGCGCTGTCGCTGGGGTCGTTGGCTGACTTTTCGGCCCGTCCGACCCGGGGAGCCGGTGACTGGAAGGCAGCGGCGGCGTTCCTGGAGTCCAGGATCCGCCCCGGTGACGTCGTAGCCGTATATCCCAGACACACCGAAGTGCCGCTGGGCTACTACCTGCCGGGCGATCGGGCGGCCTGGGTGGTGCTCCCGACCGACCGGCAAGACCCCCGGGCGACGGAGGCGGCGGAGGCCACGGATCGCCTGGCGGTTGCCTTCGACCGGGTGTGGTTGGTGACGCGTTGGCCCATACCGCCGGGAGGCTTTGAAGCCACGCTGCGACGCGCGAGCCGCACGCACAGGGTGGCCGAGTTCGGCGACTTCGAAGACGTCCGCATCACGCTGTTTACCCGACGATGACGTCGGCCCGACGGCCGGTGGGCGCAGGCTCCCAATCGGGGGTGCGAATCTCCCGCAGGGTCGCTGCACACCTTCCGGAGCCGGCCCAGACGGTGCCCGACACGGGACGTCTGGGTGTCCTGGCGGAAGCCGCGGGGGTCGCCGTTGTACTCGGACTGGCTGCCACGCTGCGGCTGGAGCTGCTGGGAACCCGATCGCTCTGGTACGACGAGGGGTTCAGCCTCCATTTGGCGCGTCGCGCATTGCCCGAGATCCTGGCGGCGCTACGCTCGGGCGAACCCCACCCGGTGGGGTACTATGCCCTCCTCTCCGCGTGGCTGCGCGTGGTCGGGGACGATCTGGCGGCTGTGCGCGCGCTGTCGGCGGTCTTCGGGCTGGGCGCGGTCCTGCTGACGTGGTTGGCCGGCCGCGCCCTGTTCTCGCCCCTAACCGGCGTGCTCGGTGCCCTGCTGGTCGCGGTCAACCCGTTCCAGATCGTGGCGTCGAACGAATTGCGGATGTACGCTCCGCTCTCCGCGCTGGCGTTGTTGTCCACGTGGCTGCTGTGGCGTGCCTCACAGGGAGCCGGCTGGGCTGTGTGGATCGCCTACGGTGGGTGCGTGGCGGCGATGGCATACACGAGCTACTACTCATTCCTCCTGCTGCCCGCCCACGCGCTGTGGGTCGTATTCCGTGCGAGGGCGCATTTGCGGGGCGCCGTGCTGTCGGCTGCGGTGGCCGTGGTGACCTACCTGCCGTGGGTCTTCTTCGTGCTTGGGTCTCCACGGGTGCCCCCGTTTCCGTGGCGGGTGGGCCTATGGCCGACCTACCTTCTGGAGGTCGCCGGCTCGCATACGTTCGGAGGGTATCTGTTCGGCTTGATGACGTACGTCTCGCGCAACACCGGCCCGGCCGCGGCATACGTGCCGCTTTTGTTTCCGTTCGCACTCCTCGCGGGCATCGGTGCACGCCATCTGGCCCGTGCCCACAGGCCTGCACGCGACCTGGTCGCCGTTGCTTGGTTGATCCCCGTGATCCTGGTCGTCGTCGC